>JAILGS010000103.1 GCA_024696615.1 Lachnospiraceae bacterium | reverse complement strand
GGAGATAAACCAAGGCTGTTTGACGAATGGCAGGATGCTCCGAAGATTTGGGGAGCAATACGTAAAAGCGTGGACGACTCCGGATTAAAAGGTCAGTATATCCTTACCGGCTCATCTTCCCAGAAGGTTGAAACGGCTCATACCGGAACACTGAGGATTTCAACACTTCGTATGTTTCCTATGAGTCTGTATGAGAGCGGTGAGTCTTCGGGTAGCGTTTCGCTTATGGATCTTTTTGAAGGAAAGGATATCGAATGGGAAGAGTCCAAGCTGTCGATTGACGACCTGATCTATGCTATCTGTCGTGGCGGATGGCCGCAAAGTATTGATGTTGCGAACAGGGAAGCTGCGCTTTCTATCGCATCTGATCTCTTTTATCAGACTTGTCATACTGATATTTCTAATATCAGCCATGTTAAAAGAAATCCTTTATGGGCAGAACGCCTGCTAAGATCCTATTCAAGAAATATATGTACTTTGGCGGAAACAAAAACCATTTTTTCAGATACTTCGCAGGCAACGGAAATATCAAAGCCTACTTTCTATGATTATTTCCATGATCTTGAAGATTTATACATAATAGACGAACTCCCTGCATGGTGTCCCGCAATCCGTTCAAAAGAAGCAATCAGATCCGGAAACAAAAGAAATCTAGTGGATCCATCCATAGCAGTAGCTGCACTTGGTCTTTCGCCTGACTACTTCAATACCGATTTCAAGACCTTAGGTTTCCTTTTTGAGTCATTGTGTATCAGAGACCTAAAGATTTATTCCTCCGGAATGAACGGAGAAGTCTCATATTACCATGATCGCTATGGTTTGGAAGCGGACGCAGTGCTTCATCTTAAGGATGGGCGATATGCTCTGATAGAATTTAAACTCGGAAGTAAAGAAATTGATATGGGTGCCGAACATCTATGCAAGATAGAAAGCCTCATTAGAGAGTACAACAAAAAGGAAAAGCAGGTCCCGCTAAGATTGCCGGATCTTAAGCTTGTCATAACCGCGACTGAATATGGTTATAAGCGTGAAGACGGCGTATATGTCATTCCTATCGGATGCCTGAAAAATTAGCCACAAACTAACAAGAAAAGGTGTGACCAAAGCCACACCTTCCCATTCTTAAATTCTTAAACATTACTGTCTTATGACGCCCCCAAGGAAGTAACACTTCCCTGGGGGTATTTTTATATAGAGCATGAACAGCTCCCTACTTACCTTTACATGCAATGCATGGTTAACCGAACTTTTGCTCACATCAACCGCACATTTACTCATAGTTGAATGCCCTCTCGAGACAATCCCTTAAATTGCCGCAGCAAATAGTATATAGCATGTAACCTCCCATGCCGCGAGCATGAATCGTCCCATGGGGACGAGGTAATTTGTGCCCGTCGGTACTTAGCAAGTAGCGAAGCTACGCGCTTAGTACCGCTACGAGGCACAACTTAGCGAGAGCGTGCCGAGTCCCATGTGGGCGATCATGCGGGAAATAGGCATGGGAGCCACACATAACGCGGTCATGCGGGTAAGGCTGGGAGCCACACATAACGCGCATACAAAAAAATCCCCCGGGATTTCCCGGGGGACACATAAAATCAATATTAACGTATATCAGCGCATGCCGCCTACTGGATCTTATTCATAAACCCTAGAACTATTCTTAAGAATAACATCATGGCTACCGCCTTCAACGATGGAGGTAGAAGAAACAACGGTAAGTCTTGCCTTCTCCTGAAGTTCAGGAATGCTTAACGCACCACAGTTACACATGGTGGACTTTACCTTGTACAGCGTAGCCTGAACACCTTCGGAAAGAGGACCTGCATAAGGAACGTAGGAATCCACACCTTCCTCAAAGCTAAGCTTCGTTGCTCCACCAAGGTCATAACGCTGCCAGTTACGAGCACGGTTAGAACCTTCGCCCCAGTACTCCTTCACATAGTTACCGTTGATACGAAGCTTATTCGTAGGGGACTCATCGAAACGAGCAAAGTAACGACCAAGCATTACAAAATCAGCACCCATAGCAAGTGCAAGGGTGATGTGATAATCATGAACGATACCACCATCGGAGCAAATAGGAACGTAAATACCGGTCTCCTTGTAGTACTCATCTCTTGCAGCAGCAACTTCACGAACTGCAGTTGCCTGTCCACGACCAATACCCTTGGTCTCACGAGTAATACAGATGGAACCACCACCGATACCAATCTTAATAAAGTCAGCGCCTGCTTCTGCAAGGAAACGGAAACCATCACGGTCAACTACGTTACCGGCACCAACCTTTACCTTATCACCATAGTTCTTACGGATCCATTCGATGGTGAGCTTCTGCCATTCAGAAAAACCTTCGGAAGAATCGATACAAAGAACATCCACACCAGCTTCTACTAATGCAGGAACACGCTCTGCATAATCTCTGGTATTAATACCTGCACCAACAACATAACTCTTGTTCGCATCAAGCTTCTCATTCACATTTTCCTTGTGGCTATCATAATCCTTACGGAATACCATGTACTGAAGCTTGCCATCCTTATCAATCAAAGGAAGGCTGTTTAACTTGTTATCCCAGATAATATCATTGCAATCATGAAGGGATGTGGTATCTGGAGCAGTAATTAACTTACTTAATGGAGTCATGAACTCGGTAACTTTCGTATCACGGCTCATACGAGAAATACGATAATCACGAGAAGCAACGATACCAAGTAACTTACCATGAGCAGTACCATCATCGGTGATAGCAACGGTGGAATGTCCACTCTTCTGCTTCATATCAAGAACATCTGCTAAGGTAGCATCTGGAGTTAAGTTGGAATCAGAAGTAACAAATCCCTTCTTATAAGCCTTCACACGACGAATCATTGCAGCTTCTTCTTCGATGGTCTGAGAACCATAAATAAAGGAAACACCACCCTGCTTAGCAAGTGCTACAGCAAGACGATCACCGGATACGGACTGCATAATTGCAGAAACCATAGGAATATTCATTTCAAATGGGCACTCTTCTTCGCCCTTACGATACTTTACAAGTGGTGTCTTCAGACTAACCTCCGATGGAATGCACTTAGAGGAAGAATAACCTGGAACTAACAGGTATTCACCAAATGTACGGGATGGTTCTTCAAAATAGTAAGCCATAATTCTTTACTCTCCTATATATAAAAATTTATTAACAACACTTGATTATAAAATTAAAAGGTTCCCATCAATCGATGCGAACCCATTAATTTTCTGGGAAAATAATTTAGTAAATATTATCATACCTTTTTTTCAAATGCAACAAAATTATTATCGTTTTGTTGTAGAAACGGATATGTCAGAGATACTCTCCGCCACATCTTCTTTCACTCGGAAGATTAAAGCACAAGTTTTCTTTTCCGATCCTTTGAATACAATTCCGTTCATATTCATCAGATCCGATTTTAACATGGTCTTATATACAGAAACCGTACTTTCTCCATTAATGGTAGCTTTGATACTAACTCCTGTGGTATCCACTCCCATGGTCACTTCTTCACTCGATGGATTGACGGCTTCATATTCCACCACCAAAAGACGATATCCTGCATCCGCATCCACCGTAAAGATGCCACCTTCCGGATAACTAGACACCACGGAATAACCAATTAAGGAAAGATTTACATTGGTAATGGAAAGTGCTTCCTCCACTCCCATCTCCGTAGAGCCATTGGCACTTACACTCTGTGTGGCCTCGGTCGTTGCAGGAGTTTGCGTCCCTGTTGTACCAGAAGCTTCCGTAGTACCAGTAGTTTCCGTAGTACCAGAAGTTTCCGTAGTACCAGTAGTATCGGCAGTATTAGACGCTTTCGTAGCCTGTGGAATGGATGTATTATCTACAGCACTTGCCTGGGATGGAGCCTTTGGAATTCCGGAATTACTAGAAGAATTCGAAGATCCACCATAGGAATCCGCCTCCGTCTCAAGCATTCCATGTACTTCCTTATATTTTTCTACGGAAACATCCGCAGCATATTGAGCAATTGCATCCTCTTGCGCACTGGTTAACTCCACCATACCGCATCCGGAAAGCATTCCTCCCATAATGATGCCTGCTAACAAAGCGATATTCCTACGTTTCATGAGCATTCCCCCCAACTTCCAGAAATTCCTGGAAGTTTCTTCGATTCTTCATTCATCCTTCAACCTTAATCCTTCTTGGCATCAAGCTCAAAGAAAAATTCCACACCATCCTCATGATTGATCACGCCACATTTCTGATGGTGCTGTTCCATGATGGCCTTCACAATGGATAATCCAATGCCGCTGCCACCAACCTCTCTGGTTCTCGCCTTATCCACCTTATAAAACTTCTCCCAGATATTGTCAAGTTCCTCCTCATCAATCGTAGCTCCCGTATTAAAGATACTAACACGAACCACATCCCCAGGCATCATCGCAAAACTCACTTTCACCTGATAAGGATCCATACAATAATTAATGGCATTGGTAAGGAAATTCGTTACTACTTCTTCTATTTTAAATTCATCCGCCCATACATAGATTGGCTCCGGCTCAATCATGGTAATGGTAACATTCTTGCTGCTTGCAAGAATCTGATTGGCATCCACACGCTGTCGCACCACTTCCACAATATCAAAATGCTCCACCGTTAAAGGATCATTTCCAAATTCCAACTGATTCAAGGTAAGAAGCTTCTTTACCAGACTATTCATCTTTCCCGCTTCATCCATAATGACATCACAGTAGAATTCCGTACTCTCCGGATCATCCGCAATATTGTCCTTTAAACCCTCCGCATAGCCCTGAATTAAAGCAATTGGTGTCTTTAACTCATGACTCACATTGGATAAGAACTCCTGTCGCATCTGCTCCGCGGCTTCCTTCGTCTCAATATCCTTCTTTAATTCTGCATTGGCACTCTTTAATTCGGAAATCGTACGTTCCAGGCGATGACTCATCTCATTCATACTGTTACCCAGTTCACCGATTTCACCCCGGTCATCATTACAATATTTCACTGTAAAATCCAGATTCGTCATCTTCTGGGATAAGATGGACAATTCCCGAATCGGATGAGCAATCCAGGTTGCCAGAATAAATGCCACAAAGATGGAAAAAATCGAAACAATCAGTCCCACATAGAGAATAAAACTATTGGAAAAGGCCACACTATCCTTTAAACTTCGCACCGCAAGGGACATATAGATGATCTTATCCTGCCCCGAACGGCCCACTAACTCCAGATAGGTATCCTTCATTGTTTCATTATAAATCTTATAAATCGTATAATCCCTAGTCACCGCAATGGCTTCCATGCCATCCTCTTCTAAGGTAAAATCCTTGGACTCCTGGGCCATCAACCTGCGAAACAAGGATTCCTGCAGTCGTTCCATGAAACCATTCACATTCTGCATGGAGGCATATACCGTGGTCCAGTCATTATTTACCACTAAAATTCCGATATTGGTTCGTACCGTAATCTCATCCAGATTCTTAGCAAATGTATTACTATCAATACTACCCGCTTCATAAGCACTAATCTGCTCATTTACCAGGTCGTACATGGTAACAAAGCCCTTCTCACGGGAATAAAGATAATACTTATCCAATAAGATCCGGTTGGAGGCAATAATGGTTAAAACCATCACCAGGGAAAAGAAAAATAAAGTACAGGATAATTTAAAACGCAGACTGTGGGTGATGGATTTTTTACATTGGCAATTGGATGAATCCCTCATGTTCCACCTCTTAAATCTCAAATTTATAACCCATACCCCAGATGGTCTTAATTGCCTCACCTGCAGGACCAAGTTTCTTACGAAGTTTCTTTACATGCGTATCAATGGTTCTGGCATCACCAAAATAATCATAATTCCATACATTATTCAGGATCTTTTCTCGAGAAAGAGCAATTCCCTTATTATCAATAAAGTATAATAATAATTCAAATTCCTTAAAACTTAAATCCACATTCTCCCCATTCACGGTACAGGTATGCGCGGATTTATCAATTTCAATGGAGCCTTCTTTCACAATGGAAGAAGCATCCACCTGATTGGTACGACGTAAGATCGCATCCACACGGGCGGTAAGGATCTTCGGACTGAATGGCTTACTGATATATTCATCCACCCCCAGCTCAAATCCTAATAATTCATTCTGTTCTCCGGACTTCGCAGTTAACATGATGATTGGTACTTTGGAATTCTTTCGAATCTCCTTACATACTTCCCATCCATCCATCTTTGGCATCATTACATCCAGAATAATTAATGCAATCTCTTTATTCTCATAAAAGACTTCCAGGGCCTGCTCTCCATCGCAAGCTTCCAACACTTCAAAATCCTTCTTCACCAAGAAATCCCGTAATAACTTACGCATACGGCTTTCATCATCAACAACTAAGATTTTTAACATATTATCCATAGCAAATGCCTCTTTTCCTGAAGATTTATTAGAAGTGAGTATACCCATCTTCTATGAAGATTTTGTGAAACCTCCCAGGCTTATGAAAGAAGTCCCATCTACGGGGTATTCGATGTAGCACCTTCCTCTGTTGCCGTGGTGGTTTCTTCCACCTCCGGTGGTACTTCCACGGTTTCAATCTCCGTAGATCCAGTTAAAGCAGTTTCTAATTCTGCTAATTCCTTCTCTTTTAAAGCGACATTGCGTTCTCTGGTACGGAGGGACTTCTCACGATCCCGTAACTGTGTTTCCTTCCCAGCAAGTTCATCCGCCCAGCCAGAGTATTTATCCTGCAATTTGGTTTCATAATTTAAGATATTAATATTACTGCTGGTGGCATTAATAGCAATCATGCAGCCAATCACAAGCACAAGCAGAATATTAAAAAATAGGGACAGCGTTCCTATCTGCTTCCATTTGCTCTGATCGGAGATACTCTCTTCCTCGGAAGTACCTACAGCCTTCTCCTTTTTCTTTCCAAAAAGGCCGCCCTTGGCATTGCCATCCTTCTCTTTTTTAGCCTTGGCAGCTTTCTCTTTAGTGCCCTTTTCCTTAGCGGGTTTTTTGCGCCCCTTCTTCGTTCGAGCGTCCTTCTTTTCTTCCAAAGAACCCTCATCCTCCGGTGTAGAGTCCACAAGATCCGCATAATCCGGTCCCACAAGAATCGGTGGTTCCACATCCAATGGGACTTCTTCCACAGGCGCTTCCATGGCTTTCTTCTCATAAGCCTCCTTGGCCACTCTCTTGGCATCCACCGTAGAACCCACATCGAACATTCCAAATTCAATCAGATATTCTTCCAAGGCCCTTAAGTAATCCAGACCAATCTCGGTATGAAAGAGATTATTATCCACAATCTTACGATATATCTTTAATGCAACTTCAGGAGCAGCTCCCGCAGTCTTCTGGGACATGTATTTTACTGCATCCATCTCCACTTTGGCCTGATTGGCCTCTTCTAAAGTGTCAAATTCATATCCTTCTACTACATATTTTTCAGCCATCGTTCATCCTCGTTCATATGATTATTCATCCGTTGTGATCTTTATATAACATTTGCATGGGAGCAAATACGGTATCACATAGTTGTTTTTATTTTAACACAATTATGGTATGAATGCCATACAAACCAAGGCTTTTCGGGAGAATGTTCGAAATTCAAAAAATCGAAAATTTGCTTGTATGAGACCCTATTTCATTGTACAATAGTGCAGATAAAATAATAAGCAAAGGAGCCTACTATGAAACATTTATTAAGTCCCATGGATTTATCAGTGGAAGAACTGGATCAGTTGTTAGATCTTGCATCTGACATTGCTGCTAATCCTAAGAAATATGCTAGATGTTGTGAAGGCAAAAAACTTGCTACCCTTTTCTATGAACCTAGTACTCGTACCCGCTTAAGTTTTGAAGCAGCAATGCTGAATCTTGGTGGATCCGTCCTAGGTTTTTCTTCTGCCGATTCTTCTTCTGCAGCGAAGGGTGAAAGTGTTTCCGACACGATACGCGTAATTTCCTGTTATGCTGATATTGCTGCCATTCGTCATCCAAAAGAAGGCGCACCAATGGTTGCTTCTACCAAATCCTTAATTCCTGTCATCAATGCAGGGGATGGTGGACATCAGCATCCAACCCAGACTTTAACAGATTTGATGACCATTCGTTCCTTAAAGGGCGGCCTTGGAAATCTTACCATCGGACTTTGTGGCGACTTAAAATTCGGACGTACCGTGCATTCTTTAATTGAATCCTTAGTACGTTACGAGAATATACGATTTGTACTCATCTCCCCTCCAGAGCTTCGCGTACCGGATTATATTCGTGAGGATGTGTTAAATGATAAGCACATCGAATATAAGGAAGTTCAGAAATTAGAGGATGTGATGGGCGAGCTTGATATTCTGTACATGACCCGTGTACAGAAGGAACGTTTCTTCAACGAAGAAGATTATATCCGTATGAAGGATTTCTACGTATTGGATAAAGCCAAGATGGAACTTGCCAAGCCCGATATGTTAGTACTTCATCCACTTCCTCGTGTGAATGAGATTTCCGTTGAAGTTGATGATGATCCACGTGCATCTTACTTTAAGCAGGCTCAGTTCGGTGTCTATGTTCGTATGGCGCTGATCATGACTTTGCTTGGAATTGCTGCACCGGATGCAAAGGAGGTCTAAGATGTTAAATGTAGGTGAACTTCATGAAGGTATTGTGCTCGACCACATTCAGGCCGGCAAAAGCATGGATATCTATTATAACTTAGGTCTGGATAAATTGGATTGCTGCGTTGCCATCATTAAGAATGCTCGCAGTAATAAGATGGGAAAGAAGGATATCATCAAGATTGAAGGCTCCATCGATTTGGTGGATTTGGATATTCTTGGTTTTATTGATCATAATATTACCGTCAATATTATCCGTGATAGCGTCATTGTGGAGAAGAAGGACTTAACCCTTCCTAAGACCATTACCAATGTCATTCGTTGTAAGAATCCACGTTGTATCACTTCCATCGAGCAGGAATTAAAGCATATCTTTGTTCTTACCGATGAGGAAAAGCAGATTTATCGTTGCAAATATTGTGAAGAGAAATATGAGCGTCATTAAGACGAATCATAAAATTTCGAAGGCTTAAAATAAGGTTTTGAATGCAAAAAACTCCGAATTCCCAGATGGATTCGGAGTTTTTCTTTGTAAAAAACAATGCCCCGAAAAGACTAAGAATAGTCCCTCGGGGCACCTCGTATCTGACACCCTGACTGTAAGGAGGTCCTTACAAGATGTCAAGGTATCTTACTTCATCAATGATTCAATCCATGAAAGTACATTGTACTGACTGAATACTGCACCAGCAACTAAGGAAACTGTGGACATGATCTTGATTAAGATATCAAGGGATGGTCCAACGGTATCCTTTAATGGATCACCTACCGTATCACCAACAACTGCTGCATCATGTGCTGCAGAACCCTTCTTATGGCCTTCTACACCACCGGCTTCAATGTACTTCTTACCATTATCCCATGCACCACCGGCATTACCAGTAAAGATTGCAAGCATAATTGCGGAAAGTGTAGCACCGATTAAGAGACCACCAACGAACCAAGGTCCGAATAAGAATCCGGATACTAATGGGAATAATACGGAAAGTACTGCAGGTACTCTCATCTCCTTTAATGCACCCTGGGAAGAAATCTCGATACAGGTCTTATAATCAGGCTTTGCCTTACCCTCTAAGATTCCTGGGATTTCCTTAAACTGTCTACGAACTTCCTCTACCATCTTACGAGCTGCCTTAGCAACTGCTTCGATTAACATACCGGAGAAGAGGTATGGAAGTGCACCACCAACCAATGCACCTGCAAGGATCAATGGATTGGTGAAGTTAAGTTCCAATGGAGTGGTTGGATCGTTGAAGGAGTACAGATAAGAAACCATCAAAGATAATGCTGCAAGGGAAGCGGATCCAATCGCAAATCCCTTACCAATCGCTGCTGTGGTATTACCAACAGAGTCAAGCTTATCTGTAATCTCACGAACTTCAGGATCAAGTTCTGACATCTCTGCAATACCACCGGCATTATCAGAGATTGGTCCATAGGTATCTACAGAAACGGTGGTACTTACGAATGCAAGCATACCGATTGCTGCCATGGAGATACCAAACATACCTGCTACTGCATAGGACAGATAGGTTGCAAGACCAAGAATAATCAGTGGTGCCATACAGGACTTCATACCAACTGCGAGACCCTGTGTAATGGTAAGTGCAGCACCTTCCTTGGAAGCTTCTGCAATACCCTGCGTAGGCTTGTAATCATAACTGGTGTAATATTCTGCAATTGCACCAATTACAACACCACTGACAACACCAAGGCTGGCTGCAATCCATGGAGAAATATAACCGAAACTAAATCCGATTTCAGCAAAGGAAGCTGCAAGACCTTCTACATCAAAGAGCACCTTGGTAATTACAAAACCACCACAGATGGTAAGTGCTGCAGATACTAAAGTTGCTGTATTTAAGTCCTTATGTGGATTATCAGAACCCTTCTTAAAGAGAACGGTTGAAATACCAAGAACACAGGCAACCAAACCAACTGCTGCAAATACTACTGGATAGAAGAACATCTTCTGAAGTAATTCATCAGAAACATTACCATTCGTTGCAACGGATACTAAATAGATATGTGCTGCAAGAATGATACCGGATGAAATCGCACCAACATAGGACTCAAGAAGGTCAGAACCAAGACCTGCTACGTCACCTACGTTATCACCTACATTATCAGCGATGGTTGCTGGGTTACGAGGATCATCCTCAGGAATATGTGCTTCCGTCTTACCAACTAAGTCCGCACCCATATCAGCAGCCTTGGTATAGATACCACCACCAACACGGTTGAACATTGCTACGATGGAACATCCTAATGCATAGCAAGAAAGACACTGGGTAAATACTGCACCATCCTTAATTGCTTCAATGGATAAAAGGTTTAAACCAAATCCAAAGATCATATAAACAATAAAAAGACCAAGGAGTGCAAATCCACCAACGCAAAGACCCATTACGGATCCGCCACGGAAGGCAACCTTTAAGGTCTCTCCAATATTCTTGGTTTCACGTGCCTTATTGGTAACGCGAACATTAGCATAGGTGGCAATCTTCATACCAACATAGCCTGCGCTAGCTGACATAATGACACCGATCAGGAAAGAACATCCTGCCTGCCACATAAATACTAATAATACTAAGGTAATAATACCTACTACAATTGCTATGATCTTATACTCATAGCGAATAAATGCATTGGCACCAATGCGGATTGCTTCAGCAATCTCTGACATCTTTGCGGTACCTTCCTCCATCTTCTTCACCTTAGAGAAGTTGAAGGCTGCAAATCCGAGCGCAAGAAGCGCTGCTACTATAACAATTACTAATGCTGTCATACAGCTCCACCTTTCTGGTGTGCACAATTCAACAAGCACATCCGTAGTCAATATTACCAAATTTAGAGTGTGAGGTCAATATTTTATTAGTAAAATTATACTGTTATTTGTTTAACATGTTGAAAGCGTTTACTCCCCTTTTTTCCATAAAAAAACTCCCCATGTTTTTCCATGGGGAGTATATCCATTTCTTTAAGATTTTATTTTCCTTCATAGGTAATTACGGATTCTACATCGTAACCCTTTAATTTTTCACGGCCATTTAATCCTGCCAGTTCCATTAAGAAGATATTCTTAACCACCTTACCGCCAAGACGCTCCACTAACTTAATCGCAGCCTCTACCGTTCCACCGGTAGCAATTAAATCATCCACAATGATTACCTTCTCTCCTGGAGCGATGGCATCCTTATGAATCTCCACGGTTGCCTGACCATATTCAAGATCATAGGTGCATTCAATGGTTTCACATGGAAGCTTACCCTTCTTACGAACTAAGATAAATGGCTTATGAAGATTATAAGCGATTGGCATACCGAATAAGAAACCACGGGATTCAAGTCCCACGATCTTATCGAATTCCACACCTTCTAATAATTTCTGCATCTCATCAATAGCAAGCTGTAAGCCATCCGCATCCTGAATCACGCTGGTTACATCACGGAACATAATTCCTGGTTCTGGGAAATCCGGAATTGTTCTTACATACTCTTCAATCTTCTTCATGTTTTTGTTACCTTCTTTCCTTATGCTTCCTGATATAATTTCCACATGAAATCTCTTGTGGCAATGGCATTCTCAGGAATGGTATTTTCCAGGGACACATGCACATATGGCTTATGTTCCTTGATTAACTTCATTAACTTCGGATAATGATAGCTTCCTGTACCGGCAGCAATGGATACTAATTCTCCATTCTCCAACTTATAATCCTTACAGTGGATCACTGCAATATGATTATTTAATTCACGGAAAGCATATTCCATCATTTCGTCCTGTTCCTCTAAATTCTCAGGACATAAAAGATTCACCGGATCAAAGATAATCTGAAGATTTGGAGAATCGATGGCTTCGATCACACGTTTCGCTCTCTCAAGATTATATACAATATGCTTCCATACCGGCTCGATGGCAAAAATCACACCGAACTGCTCCGCATATTTCACAATTGGACGAAGATTCTCGATAAATGTTTCCAATGCTTCCTCGGAATGATTATCGATATCATATTTGTATTCCACATTTCTTGCACCGGTCTCCGTTCCCACACAGGCAACATTTAAGAAACTGGCAAAACGAATATGAGCCTTGTACTTCTCCACGATTTCCGCATGCTTAACAGGATCCGGGTTGCACAGATTCAGATAACATCCAAGCACACATAAATCCACATGATTCTTCTCACAAACCTGACGGATATGCATGGCAAGACCCGGAGTCATGGCACCAATATCCACTTTGAAATCATTAAATGCCTTCGAAAGTGCTAAATGACCACATGTAAATTTCTTCTCCGCTACCAAGGCAATCAATTCTTCAAAATTCAACTTTTCCTTCGATACATCATGTAAACGAATTCCTAAATTCATTGAAAACCCTCCACTATATTTATTTGATGAATGCTTACTCAGCCTTCGCAAGCTTCGCATTCTGATCAGCAACGATGCAGGCATCAATAATTTCCTGAATATCGCCATCCATAATCTTATCCAGCTTATATAAGGTAAGACCAATACGGTGATCTGTTACACGTCCCTGTGGGAAATTATAGGTACGGATCTTCTCGGAACGATCTCCTGTACCAATCTGGCTACGACGAGCATCTGCTTCTGCATCATGAGCCTTCTGCTGTTCTAAATCATATAACTTCGCACGTAATAATGCAAATGCTTTATCCTTATTCTGGATCTGGGATTTTTCCGTCTGGGAATAAATCACGATACCGGTTGGATAATGGGTTAAACGTACAGCGGAATCCGTGGTATTGACACACTGTCCACCATTACCGGAAGCACGCATAACGTCGATACGAATATCCTTCTCATCAATCTGAACATCCACTTCTTCTGCTTCTGGCATAACGGCAACGGATGCAGTGGAAGTATGAATACGTCCGCCACTTTCGGTTTCTGGAACACGCTGTACACGATGAACACCGGATTCATACTTTAAGATGGAATAAGCTCCCTGGCCCTTTACCATGAATTCCACTTCCTTCATTCCGCCAATACCGGTATCATCAGAGTTGATAATTTCAATCTTCCAACGCTTTGCTTCAATATAATGCTGATACATACGGAATAATTCTGCCGCAAAAAGAGCTGCTTCATCACCACCGGCACCGGCACGAATTTCCATCACAATATCCTTATCATCATTAGGGTCCTTGGGAAGAAGAAGGATCTTTAACTCCTTCTCTAATGCTTCCACACGTTCCTTGGCTTCGGCAAGTTCTTCCTTAGCCATCTCCTTTAACTCTTCATCCGTTTCTTCTGCAAGGATTTCCAAGCTATCATCAATGCTCTGCTTATTCTTCTGGTACTCTTTAAAGGTATCCACAATTGGAGTTAAGCTATTTTGTTCCTTCATTAAGGACATAAAACGCTTCTGATCATTCACCACATCCGGCATGGATAATTCCGCTGTAATATCTTCATAATGACGGACAATATCTTCTAATTTTCCAAAAATTTCCATATATTACTCCTTTATTCCACAAATCACACGGTCCAATCCGGCAAGATCCTTCTTTCCCACAATCTCACGGAATCCGTATTGTTTCATTATTGCTTCCACCGCTTTATGCTGCTTACATCCAATCTCAAAAAGAAGGATGCCGTAAGGTTCTAACCATTCCATGGCCTGTCTGGTGATTTCCTCATAAAACCATAATCCCCGGTCCTTGGCTTCTAAAGCTAAGTGAGGTTCATAATCATATACTTCCGGCATTAAGCCCTCCATCTCCTCTTTCGAAATATAGGGTGGATTGGATATGATCATATGATATTTTTCCTTCGTAGAAAGGTTCTCAAAAAGATTACTCTCCACCATCTCCACATTGGAAGCATCTAATAATAAAGCATTCTTTCTAGCAACTTCTAAAGCCCGAGAGGAAATATCCACACCGGTCACTTTGGCCCTGGGATGTAATAACCCAAGGGTAATGGCAATGCAGCCGCTTCCTGTGCATAGATCAAGAATCTTTACAGATTCCTCCTTCTCATAGGACTTTAACCGGTGATGAGCCTCTTCCACCAAAACCTCCGTATCAAACCGGGGAATTAATACATCCGGAGTAACCACAAAGCGGTTCCCATAAAAATAGGCTTCTCCTAAGATGTACTGCACCGGCTTTCGAAGGCTTCGCTCTTTCCAATGCTTTTGATAGGCCTCATATTCTTCCTGTGGCATCTCCTCGTTCTGACGAAGGAGATAATCCACAGAATCTTTAAAATAAATCTCTATAAGCAGTTTGGCATCCACTTCCGGATCCGGTACATTCCGCTCCCTAAGGAATTTTACTGCTTCCTGATAGGCATTACTGTACGTCATCCAAAATGCCATCCTCATCTTCATCAATAAATTCAAATGCGCCCTCTGGATCATCTTCGATGGAACGATATGCTCTCCAGTCAAAGACTGCCTCGATGGCTGCAATACCCACTTCAATCATCTCATCATCCGGCTCACGGGTGGTAAGCATCTGAAGAAGCTTTCCCGGAGCGCTAAGTATGGTAGCAAAAAGATTGTTATGATTACCTGCATAACGAATAAATTCATAGGAAATTCCAGCAACCAAAGGGATTAATGCAATACGATACAGCATCTGTGTCACGGCATCCTCCGCATGGATGAACATGAATACCACAATACTCACCACCATAACAAAAAGCATGAAGCTGGTACCACAACGCTTATGATATCTGGTACTCTGACGAACATTCTTAATATTCAGTTCCAGACCGCTTTCAATACAGTTAATACATTTGTGCTCTGCCCCATGATACATATAAAGGCGCTTAATATCCTTCATCATGGAGATTAAAGTAACATAGGTAAGGAAGATTCCAAGACGGATAATTCCTTCAAATACATTGAGCCAAATCGTGGATACCACGAATTTGGAAAGCAGGCGGGATAAATAAAATGGCAGGTACATGAATAATAACAGGGCCAAAGCCAAGGACACAATAAAGGTTCCCGCCATCACTAAGGTGTCTAATTTATCCTTAAAAATCGTACGTCCCACCTTATCCGCGGTCTTTGGAGCCTGTTCCTGTGGATCCTCATAATACTCTGCAGATAAATTCAAGGTCTGCATTCCAATTACCATGGAATCAATAAATGTAAACACTCCTCGAAGTAATGGGAGTTTTAAAATCTTAATCTTCTTATCCAGACCGACATGTTTCTTTACAATGACTTCAATTTCCTGGTCGGGCTTGCGAACTGCCACGGAATAACGATTCCGGTTACGCATCATAATTCCTTCTAATACCGCCTGACCGCCAATTCCAGATGATTTCGCCTTCATGGAACGCTCCTCCGATGCTACATATACTGAGTTAAAAAAAGGTTGAGGCTATAGATAACCTCAACCCGTGTGACGTATACACTACGCCAAAATAGTCATAATTACTTGGTGCCGTACTTCTTGTTGAACTTATCAATACGACCACGAGCCTGGACTGCTTTCTGCTGACCAGTATAGTATGGATGACACTTAGAACAGATTTCAACGTGGATGCTTTCCTTGGTTGAACCGGTAGTGAAAGTGTTACCGCAGTTACATACTACTTCTGCCTGAAAATACTCTGGATGGATTCCTTCTCTCATGATATTACCTCTTTCAAAAAAACATATTAGAAATAAAGTCATTCACCTGACTGTTATTCCAGATAATGGAAATGAAGTTATCTCTCTGAATAACACCCCTTCGCGAATAATCTGTATTTCTCTCCTGCCCCATGGGCTAAAACAACAATTGACTGTCACACAAATCTCATGAACCTATCGCAGTTTACATCATATCCCAGATGCTCGTCCGATCTATCGCCCATAAAAAGTGGTCAACAACCAGCCGCCATTTCCAAACAGCCCTTAAATAGTATCATATTACCCCTGTAAACGCAAGAGATTTTTCAATAAAATACAATCCCGTTCCTTAGTTTAGATGGGTCTTTTTCACATACTGAATAAAGTCCGCATTACTCTTGGTCCGGGCAAAAAGATCTAAGATTCGATCCGTACTTTCTTCTGCCTTGGCACCATTTAAGTTTCTTCGTACAATGTCCATAGCTTCCTGCTCCTCCGGTGTAAGAAGCAGATCATCCCTTCGGGTGCTGGACTTTACAATATCAATCGCAGGGAAGACACGCTTTTCGGATAATTTGCGGTTTAATACCAATTCCATATTACCCGTTCCCTTAAATTCCTCGAATACCACATCGTCCATCTTACTACCGGTTTCAATTAATGCAGTGGCAAGAATGGTAAGACTTCCGCCCTCTCTCATATTTCTTGCTGCACCAAAGAAACGCTTTGGCATATGTAAAGCGGCTGAATCCAAACCACCGGATAAGGTACGTCCACTGGCCTGTACGGTTACATTATAGGCTCTCGTAAGACGGGTAATACTATCAAGTAAGATGATTACATCCTTTCCATGCTCCACTAAACGTCTGGCACGTTCAATAACCATCTCGGAAACTCTCTTATGATGTTCTGGAAGCTCGTCAAATGTGGAATAAATCACTTCCACATTCTCTCCCACGATGGATTCCTTAATATCCGTTACTTCTTCCGGTCTCTCATCGATTAATAAAATAATCAGATGCATCTCCGGATTGGAATGCTGTACTGCTTGCGCAATCTGCTTTAATAAGGTGGTCTTACCAGCCTTTGGCTGGGATACGATCATACCACGCTGGCCCTTACCGATTGGACACATAAGATCCACAATACGCATGGCTACCGTATTATTGCCGGATTCCAGATGAATTCTTTCATTCGGAAAGATTGGGGTCAGATTCTCAAAATTCGGTCTGGTATACAGTACATCCACTGGATAACCATTGGCCTCTTCTAATTCTAATAAGGCAGCGAATTTATCATTGCCCTGCTTTAATTTCTTCTTTCCCTTTAGATAATCACCGGTCTTTAAACCAAAACGACGAATCTGGCTAGGAGCCACATAGACATCATTATCTCCCGGTAAGAAATTCTCACAACGAATAAATCCAAATCCATCCCCCATGATTTCTAAGATACCATTGGCTGGTTCTGGATCAATTAGCACATTACTGAGACGACTAAGCACTTCCCCACCGGTGGAAGGCTTGGCTTCCTGGGTCTCTGCCTCTTCACTGACATTCTCCTGCGCATTATCCTTACGAACTCTTCGGTCCACAATTCTTGGCTCTGCAAGCTGCTCCTTTTTAACCCCTCTGGCATCTACGATGGAGGACTTAACAGTACTCTCCTTACTAAGTTCCTTACTAGGTTCCGCACTAGGTTCCTTCTCTTCCTTGTCCTGGCTCTTCTCTGCCTTAGTGACAGTCTTTGCTACGGTCTTTCTGGTGCTTCGAGCCGTGGTCTTTTTTTCGGTCCGCTCGGTTTTGGAAGCCTCGTCCTTGGTTTCTTTGGACTTCGTAGCACGCTTTGGTGCTTTCTTCTCAGACTCCTCCTTCGAATCACCATTGGCCTTTTCCTGCATGGATTCAAAAATTGGAAGAAGAGCTTCCACTAATTGATCCTTCTTTAGTGCATTATACCCCTTAATCTTGTGTTCCTTCGCAAGATTCCTCAATACCTGCACTGATAATGTCATTAATTTTTCTCGCATAAATATTCTCCTGTTGGTAAACCATACACTGATGAGTTCTTCCGAACTGATTTTTTGATCTTGGGATTAAGTGTAGAATTACGTGAAACTTACATTAATTATTTCTTCATGAATATGATCCACTTGGGATACACTAGGGATATTAAAGCATGTTTCATTAAAAAATGCAAGTAGTTATACTTCATATCGTAAGAAATCCAGTGGTTCTAAATCAAGTACATTCCCCCAACATATTGAAACATCCGTTCAAATATGGTAAGTTTCAATTGGCGTTTGATTTATTAACTATATTTCACGGGTCGAACAGCAGGCATGTCCGCTATATCGATCAGAAAGGGAAAATAATGAAAACTAATGTAGATTCTAAAACAGCTTATCTGGTACAGCTAGCACTTATGGTGGCAGTGACAATTTTAATGTCCTTCACACCTCTTGGCTATATCCGTTTACCAGGTTTGTCAATGTCCTTGCTCTCTGTACCAGTTGCAGTAGCAGCAATCCTTCTTGGACCAATCGGTGGTCTCGTATGTGGTACCACATTTGGTCTGACCAGTTTATACCAGGCCATTACTGGCGGTAGCGCATTTACTGGTACTCTTTTAGGACTTAATCCAGCAGGAACAGTCTTCTTAACCGTGGTAGCTCGTGCGCTTATGGGATTATGTGCAGGTTTGATTTTTGCCGCACTTCATAAGAATGTGAAGACCCAGAAGATTTCCTACTATGTTACCAGTCTTGCAGCTCCATTATTAAATACCATCTTCTTTATGAGTTCCTTAGTATTAATCTTCTATCGAACCGACTACATTCAGGGATTTGTTGCAAAGTATGCTTCTACCAATCCACTTGCCTTTGTCATTGCCTTTGTTGGCGTACAGGGATTAATTGAAGCTGTGGTATGCTTCATCGTAGCAAGTGCTGTAGGACGAATCCTCTTTGGTGCAGTCAATAAGATGGGCATCAATTATACGCTTCAGAAAGAAGAAGCAGCCAAAGCAGTTCAGTAAATAATTCATCTTTGTTTTTATAAATCATTAACATAAGAAAACCCCCGAAGCAACCATCTACAAACGCCGCTTCGGGGGATTTTTATATAATCCAATATCGAATCTTAAGTCCATCTATCGTAATAATTTTTTCATTATAAATTCATAGATTTCCTGACTGCACTCCGGCCAGTTGGCACAGATTACTTCCGCCTGCTCCTTCATGGGAACACTCACATTTAACTCAATCAGATTGGAGGAGTCCTCCTTCACCTGACAATGCACGGAAAAATCATTGAATGAATTCTTATAGTAAGTGGCAGTCGTTCCCACCACACTCTTTAATTCATACTTATTTTCCTTCAGATACGTCATAATGTCTTCTTTAATAGCATCTGGAATCTGATCATCCAATAAGGATACGGTGGAAGAACCGGATTTCGTAATCTGATACTGTGTCTTACTATGGAAGGTCTCACTCTTAACATATTCCAGACTGATCAAATCATTCAAGGATTCCTGCACCACAAAGTATGAAGTATAATTCTTATTCACCATAAAATCCGTCATCTGTGAATTCGTCAACGGAAAATTAACCTTATTCAGCATATATAAAAGCATCAGCTTATATAAGGTACTACTATCTGCTGCCATAACTAACTCCCAATACTAATTCCTGATTATCGCTGGATATGATCCTTCACGGCCTGAGCTACCACATCGGCAACTCTCTCATCAAATGCCATTGGAAGAATATTCACATCGCTTAATTCCTCATCCGATACTAAACCTGCAATCGCATTCGCTGCTGCAAGCTTCATCTCCTCCGTGATCTGTGGAGCACGTCCCTCTAAGGCACCCTTAAAGATTCCTGGGAAGGCAATAACGTTATTCACCTGGTTCGGGAAGTCGGAACGACCTGTACCAACTACGCGAGCACCAGCTTCCTTTGCCACATCCGGCATAATTTCCGGAACCGGATTAGCCATTGCAAAAAGAATGGAATCCTTCGCCATGGAAGCTACCATCTCAGGCTTTACAATATTTGGAGCGGATACACCAACGAAGATATCTGCACCAACTAAAGCATCTGCAAGGCTTCCTTCCTTACCCTCAAGATTGGTTACCTTCACCATCTCCTGCTGCATCCAGTTTAAGCCCTCGCTCTTTTGGGATAAGATACCCTGCTTATCGCACATGGTCACATGCTTAAATCCATAACGAAGTAAGAGCTTGGTAATTGCAACACCGGCAGAACCTGCACCATTGACAACCACACGGCAATCTTCCTTCTTCTTTCCAACCACCTTTAAACCATTGATGATACCTGCAAGTACAACAATGGCCGTACCATGCTGATCATCATGGAATACAGGAATATCCAGCATCTTCTTTAAACGCTCTTCGATTTCAAAACATCTCGGAGCAGAAATATCTTCCAGATTAATACCACCAAATGCAGGAGCAATATTGGCAACGGTCTTAATGATTTCTTCCGTATCCTGGGTATCTAAACAAATCGGAACTGCATTTACATTACCAAACTGCTTAAATAATACAGCCTTTCCTTCCATAACTGGCATGGCTGCATATGCACCAATATTACCAAGACCAAGTACTGCACTACCATCCGAAACCACCGCCACGGTGTTCGCCTTAATGGTGTAGGTATAAGCAGCTTCCTTATCTTCCGCGATTACCTTACAAGGCTCTGCAACACCCGGAGTGTATGCCAGTGCAAGATCCTCTCTGGTCTTAATATCCATCTTTGGAGTTGTTTCAAACTTTCCGTTCCACTCCTTGTGTAATTCTAATGCTTTCTCTGCATTTGTCATGACTTTATCCTTCTTTCTTTAAAATCTGTTTTGAAGCAAATGTAATCGATTATTTTCTTCTTGCCAAAATCTCATCTAAGAGAACATCCGCAACTTCATCCTTGCTCATCTTCTCCAAGGCAATCTCCTGGTCCTTGGTAATAATCGTTACCACATTGGTGTCCGTACCAAAGCCGGCGCCTTCCACTTTCACATTATTGGCAACAATCATATCTAAATTCTTCTTCTCTAATTTCTTACGAGAATTCTCCAGCATATTCTGAGTTTCCATGGAGAAACCGCATAGGAACTGATTGGACTTATTCTCCCCCAGATATTTTAAGATATCCGTGGTGCGCTCTAGGGCAATGCTTAAATCCCCGTCCTTCTTCTTCATCTTCTCATCTGCAGGATTGGTTGGACGATAATCCGCCACTGCTGCTGCCTTGATCACAATATCCGCATCATCATAGTGATCCACCACAGCTTCGAACATATCCTGCGCGGAACATACCGGAACCACCTTCACAAAAAGTGGAGGGGTAAGGGAGGTGCGTCCCGTAACCAAAGTCACATTGGCCCCACGTAACATGGCCCGACGTGCCAGGGCATATCCCATCTTTCCTGTGGAATGATTACTAAGGAAACGTACCGGATCTAATTTTTCCTGGGTAGGACCTGCGGTAATTACCACATTCAAGCCCTCCATATCCTTCACACAGGCACATTCCCGGAGAATATATTGCATCAGCACCTCTTCCGATGGCATCTTTCCAATCCCCACATCACCACAGGCTAAAAATCCTGTATCCGGAGTAATCACTTCATATCCATATCCGGAAAGCTTCTTTAAATTATCCTGTACCACCGGATTTAAAAACATATTGGTATTCATCGCCGGAGCAATGAACTTCTTACAGGTACAAGCCATCACCGTGGTGGTTAACATATCATCCGCAATTCCACCAGCAAGCTTTCCGATCACATTGGCAGTTGCTGGAGCAATTAATACCACATCTGCCTGTTTGGCTAAGGATACATGCTCCACACTCCATTCAAAATTTCGATCAAACGTATCCACAAGACATTTATTCCCCGTTAAGGTTTCAAATGTGATGGGATTAATAAAATTCGTCGCATTCTTCGTCATAATCACGGTGATATTGGCATTCTGTTTCTTTAACATACTGGCCAAATTCGCGATCTTATAGGCTGCGATGCTTCCCGTTACACCAAGAACTACATTCTTTCCAGCAAGCATGAACTCACGTCCTTTCCATGAAACTTTTATGCATTCACATTCTTCTCATAGATGCGAAGTAAACCTTTTAATAATAAATCATCTTCCACCACAATGGAATGCTTACACAATGGAATAACCACCTTGGCAAGTCCACCCGTGGCAATAACTTTCGTAGAATACCCAAGTTCTTCTTCCATACGATCAATCATTCCATCCATCATGCTGGCAGCCCCCAGTACCAAACCACTCTGCATACAGTCAATGGTATTGGTTCCAATGACCTTCTTAGGGGTTTCTAGACTGACACGATATAGCTGGGCAGCATTGGAAGCAATCGCTTCCATGGACACACGAACGCCGGGAGCAATCATACCGCCCACATAACGGCCTTCCTTGTCGATGACGGACATGGTGGTTGCCGTACCCATATCAATAATGATTAATGGAGCGCCATATTCTGCAATACCTGCCACCGCATCCACAATCATATCACTACCCACAGTTTTTGGATTATCCATCTTAATATTTAATCCCGTCTTTAATCCAGGACCCACCACTAATGGAGTCTTTCCAATAATCTTTTCCACCGCTTCTTGAATCGCCACTAACAGTGGTGGCACAACGGAGGAAATAATGGCTCCATCGATGGCATTAATATCAATACTATATAATTCCAATACGGTCTTAAAACTCACTGCATATTCCAGAGCCGTTTTATGCTTATCCGTGGAGATCCGCTCCACAAAATATGTCTTCTCGTCATCGATACAACCAATGACGATATTGGTATTACCCATATCAATTGCTAGAATCATCGTAAATCCTCTTATTACATTTTCTCAGGTGCGCTAAAACCAAGTAATTCGATATTCTCTTCCAATACCCGCTTGGTTAAAACAATGAGGGCAATATAGCTGGCACGTACCTTCTCATCTTCCTCTGCAAGAATCTTGGTTTCATGATAGAACCCGTTGAAGGCGTTGGAAAGTTCGAAAATATACTGGCATAATTTATGAGGCGCAATCTCGTTCACTGCGGACTCAAATACTTCATTGTATCTGCTTAATACCCGATAAAGGTTCTTAATACTTTCGCTAGTGCTTGGAAGTAAGGTGGTTACTTCGGATACCTGGCCCCCCTGCTCTGCGTACTTAGCAAGAATCGACTTGATTCGAACGATGGTATAGAGGATGTATGGACCCGTATTTCCTTCAAAGGAAGCGAAACGATCAATATCAAAGATATAATCCTTGGTAGCCTGGTTGGAAAGATCTCCATACTTTAAGGCTGCAAGACCGATCACCTTGGCGGTAGCTCTTGCTTCCTCTTCGCTAACTTCACGTCCTTCCATGATTCGCTGATATACGGCTTCATTGATCTCGCGAATTAACTGCTCCAGACGCATTACACCGCCTTCACGAGTCTTAAAAGGACCGCCATCCTTACCATTCATGGTACCAAATCCAATATAATCCAACCGGGCATCTGCCGGTACAATACCGGTCTTCTTTGCCACACGGAAGAACTGGGTATAATGCAGGGCCTGACGCTTATCTGCAAGATATACATACCAGTCCGGATGATAATCCTTCTCACGCTCCACTAAGGTTCCTAAATCACTCGTAGCATACAATGCGCCACCATCGGACTTACGAACGATACAAGGAGGAATTTCCTTGGAGTCACTTTCTTCTGCCACATCGATGACTAAAGCCCCCTGACTTTCATAAGCAAATCCGTCTTTTTCGAATTTCTCGATCATGTCAGGAATGTATTTTTGTGCATCACTTTCTCCCTTCCAAAGGTCGAAATGCACATCCAGATTATCATAGTTCTTCTTTAAATCCGCAAGACTCACGGATAAAATATGCTTCCATAAAGCGGTATAGGATGGATCCCCACTCTGGAGACGCACCGTTGCCTGATGAGCACGATTGGCAAATTCCACATCCGCTTCCACTCCATTCTTAGGATCCCCCTTCGCTCTTTTCGAAGCCTTAGGATAGATGGTCTCTAATTCGGAGATGGTAAATGGGGATTCCTTAGGATATTCCCCGGTAAAATTCGGATCAAAATAAGGAAGATCCGGATTCTCATCATGGAACTGCTCAATAATCAGTCCCATCTGAAGACCCCAGTCACCCAGATGTACATCACCAATCACACGATGTCCGGCCTTGGCAATAATACGCTTCACGCTTTCACCAATGACTGCGGAACGAAGATGTCCAATATGTAATGGCTTTGCCACATTGGCTCCGCCGTAATCCACGATAACGGTCATAGGATCCTTGGCCTTTTCGATACCACATTCCGGATCCTTAGCCATCTTCATAAGATATTCCACCAAAAATTCACTCTTTACCTGAATATTGATAAATCCAGGATTGATGGCTTCGATGCGCTCCAATGCCGGATGATCCTTTATTGCTTCCACAACTGCACTTGCAATAGCAATAGGAGCCTTCTTATAAGCCTTGGCTGCTGCCATGGCACCATTACACTGATACTCACACAGATCCGGGCGATTGGATACATTCACTTTGCCATAGCTGGCATCATATCCACAGGCACGAAATCCCTCTTCCAAAATCTGGGAGAGCTCACTTAAAAACTTCTTCATCACACGTTCCTCATTTCATGAAAACATTTATTTCTTCTTAGTAATTACCCAGAAGCTTAATATGTAAGGATTCTTCCTCAATACCACGCAGAGCATTCATTACTGCAGGATCATCGATATTACCATCAAAATCCACGAAGAATCGGAATTCCCAAGCCTGTCCCTCAATTGGACGGGACTCAATCTTGGTCATATTTAAGCCATTGTAGATGATATGGCTTAACATATCATACAGACTACCGGAGGTATGAGCCGCTTCAAAGCAGATACTTACCTTCTTGGCATCCTTCACAAACTGTCTCTGATTGGTTAATATCACAAAGCGGGTGGTATTATTCTCTTCCGTATTGATCTCTTCCTGCAATACGCTCAGTCCATAAAACTGTGCTGCTTCCTTGCTGGCAATGGCTGCGATGGTTGGATCATTCAGCTCTGCCACCATCTTGGCGGAAGCGGCCGTATTGGACTTGTCATAGGACTTCCAATGAGGATGGGCCTCTAAAAACTTCCGGCACTGATTTAACGCCTGAACATGGGAATAGACGGACTGAATATCCTCCATGGTAGCCCCCGGCACACCCAGTAATGCATGCTTTACTTCCACAAAAGTTTCAGCAATGATATATACCTTATGATCCGCTAAAAGATCATATACATTATTCACAATTCCTGCAGTGGAATTCTCAATCGGCACTACTGCGTAGTCCACTTTGCCCTCTTCCACCATGATAATGGCGTCCTTAAAGCTTCGAACATTCACATTCTCCACTGCTTCGCCAAAATAATTTCTCATGGCAATCCAGGAATATGCTCCCGGAACCCCCTGATAAACCACCTTCACCCGGTCCTTTGGAACTTCCTCCAGGGCCACATAATCCTCCCTGGCTGTCTGTCCCATGGTTTCTAACAGCATGTACTGCTGCTTACGGCTCGTCGCCATAATCTCTGTGAAGATTTCATTAATTCCATGCTTATTAATTTCATTGGTTACAAGACCGGAAATTGCAGCAAGTTTGGCTTTCTCTCGCTCCGTATCCAATACCTTTTTTCCGGTACGCACCTTATACTTAGCCACCTTCGTGGTAAGAGCCATACGCTTCTCGAATAAGGCCACCAGATCCGTGTCCACACGGTCGATTTCCTTACGGATTTCATTCAAATCCAAAGTTTCAAGATTTTCTTTTTCTTCCATGATAAACTCCATTGATCTAGATTTCGTCATACGAAGTTAAGTATAACACACTACATTTTCCTATGCAAATGTGATACAATGGGTTTATCGTTAAATTATTCTCATATGAAAACATCTAGTAAAGGAGAGCCTATGAAAAAATTTGCAACGGGACTGGGAATTGCTCTCGCGATTCTTGGGGTTCTAGTGATTGCTTATCTTAATGGAAGAACCCACTACAATCCAGAAGGAGTGCGCGGCAATACCACGGGAAATCTGAATAATAACGGAATGTTCGCAGAATATGATGGGAAAATTTACTTTGCCAATCCGTACGACGAGAACCGTCTCTATGTGATGAACTCCGACTGTTCCAAGATTAAGAAATTAAATGATGATACGGTATGCAGTATTAATGCCTACGGGAATTACCTTTACTATGTACGAAATAACTACACCACCACCAGTTTAAATTCCATCTTTCGTGGACAGCTTTTAGGTGTGATTCGATGCAGGCTCAATGGTAAGTCTCCCAAATCCTTATACGAATCCGTGGCGGGAGTTGTGAATCTCTATGGCAACACCCTCTACTATCAGCATTATAGCAATACAGACGGACTTAGTTTTTACAAGGTGGATATTGATGGAACCAATGAGAAGCGCATCAGTGACAATGCCAGTTATCCGGCAAGTATTTATGGAGGTTCCATCTACTACGTGAATACGGAAGGAAATCATAGTATCTATACATATAATATGAACACCGGCGCCAATAATTATTATTGGGAAGCCAATGCTTACATGGTGGATATGGAAGGGGATTACCTCTACTATATCGATTTGGATGCGGACTATTCCCTGGTTCGAGTTTCCACCACCACCGGCATTCGTGAAGTATTAGTGGATGGCAGTGCGGGACATTGCATCGCTTATAATTATTATAATGGTGTGATCTTCTATCATGTGGAAGGGGATTCTCCGGCACTCTATCGCATGAATGCGGATGGTAGTGATGTGGAATTCATTCGTGCAGGCAATATTACCAATATTAGCTGCACTTCCCAATATACCTTCTTCCAGATTTTTAATACCAACTATCTCTACCGTGTGCCAACCAAGGGGTCGACACAGGCAGAGTTAGTATCCATCCAGTAAGATGGATACTGAGTTAAAAATTTTCTTCCTGAGCCTTCTGATATTCGTCCCATAGTTGTGATATCCGCTTCTTTAATACCGGATGCATCAAGTATGGGGCGATTTGATTCATGGGCTTTAATACAAAATCCCGATGGATCATGTCCACATGAGGAATGCATAACTTCTCCTCACTAATAATCTCATCATCATAGAATAAAATATCTAAATCCAAGGTGCGAGGCCCCCAATGCACAGTCTTTTCCCGGCCTGCTGCCTTCTCAATCTCCTTACAGCGCTTTAAAAGTTCTCCCGGATAATAAAGGGTCTGAATCTCCATACAGGTATTTAAGAAATCATCCTGCTCCACCCCTCCATAGGGCTTGGTTTCTAATGGATCCGCAATGCGAAGAACCGAGCAGTTCTCATCATTATCCATTTCATCCACACCAAAATCCAGATTTTCCGAACGATTTCCCATATTCGAACCCAGGGCAATATAGGCCACATGCCATTTTCTCGTAATCTTTACTGCCGCCGTATCTAGCGGAAGACCGATGGGTGCCCATGGCTTCTTAATTTCCAGGGTTACTTCCCGAAGTCCCGGAATATGTAATAACATCTCTTTGGTGAGATTTTCCGCCACCGCCTCGATCAGATTATAGGTATTGGCTTTCATATAATTATTGATAAAATGACAAACCTTCCCATAATCAATACTTTTATCCAATTCATCCGTCCGGCCCGCTTCCCTGGTATCGCAGGAAAGTTCCGCGCTAACGATGAATTTCTGACCAAGTTTATTCTCTTCCGGGAATACTCCATGATTGCAATATACTTCCAAACCTTTAATAATGACAGAATCCATGGCACACCTCCGTTACGTTAACCTATTACTACTAATCCATTAACAAACCAAAAAACTTTGATCCAATTCTTTAACAACCATAAATTGCTTTCGACATACGAATTGCTTCAAGATTCTCCTTCACATCATGTACACGGAAGAAAGAAGCTCCCTCCTTTAGGCCCACCACCGTGGTTACACAGGTTCCCACCACTCGTTGTTTAGCTTCTACTTGAAGGGTTAAGCCAATGACGGATTTACGGGAAGTTCCAAGTAAGATTGGATATCCAAGCTCCTTTAAGCGATGTAATTCTCGAATCGCCATGAGATTTTCTTCATAGGTCTTAGCAAATCCCACTCCCGGATCCACCATAATACCATCGGAGCGAATCCCTGCGTTTTTAGCTATTTCTAGGGATTTTGAAAGATCTGCTAACAGATCCTCCATAAAACTGGTATAAGGAAGAAACTCTTCCTTTCGATTATGCATCACACACACGGCTGCATCGAAGTCCGCAATCACCTTAGCCATCTTGGGATCATACTGCAGTCCCCAGATATCATTCACCAGATGTGCTCCTGCTTTCAAGGAAGCTTCTGCCACCTTGGCCTTATAGGTATCAATGGAGATGGTACAGTCGAAATTCTTTCCGAGAGCTTCAATCACAGGAACCACTCGGTCAATCTCCTCTTCCTCCGAAATCTGAGTATATCCGGGTCTCGTGGACTCCCCTCCCACATCAATGATGGCAGCTCCTTCTAAAAGCATGCGCTCGGCATGGGCAAGGGCCGTATCCAACGTATTATGCATTCCTCCATCGGAGAAGGAATCGGGAGTCACATTTAAAATTCCCATGATATATGGTTCATGTTCCGCATCAAATTCTTTCTTACCGATTCTCATCTAAATACCTCCATCCAGTCCCATATTCTTTCGTTCCTCGTTCCAATTGCAAGTCTCATAGGCCAGACAGTGGAAGCACTCCCTGGATCCATGGTCCGCCCGCTTTAAGGCATAGGAAAGAAAGACCGTCAAATCTTTCTCCTTCATGTTACACAGTGCTTCACATTTTTGGAAGAGTTCCTGATACTGCGCCTCGTCCGCCTTCTTCGTTCCACTGCGCCGATGTCCCAAAATCGAAAGCTGGATCATGGCTGTTTCGTCCATGCTATATCCGCAATCCGGCAAGATTTCTCCTGCAAGCAGGGCACTCATCACATCATGGGAGCCCTTTCCTTCATATTCTTCCACGCGTCCTACATCGTGTAACAAGGAAGCCCCATAAAGTAAATCCTTCATCAGGCTCCGATTTTGGAATACAACTCCCTCAATGGTGGGATTTTTGGCCAATCGATCCTGCAGATAGACGATATAGGAAAGCCTGCACACATCACGAAGATGGTCCAGGCCATGTTTACAATAGATTCGCTTTTCTTCCAGCGCCTCCAAGCGCTTCATATGATCTAAAAAGACTGGATGTCTTAAAATCTCATTATATCGTTCCATGCATTAATCCTTTAACAATGTAAGAAAGGTATTCTGCAAATGTGTATCCTTGGCAAAATCCCCTTTCACCGAATATGTAACCGTCTTGCTGCCAGGCTTTTTAATGCCCCGCATGGTCATACACATATGCTCTGCTTCCACAGCAACCATCACGCCCTTAGCATTCAGATCATCCATGAGCGCAGTGGCAATCTGGTTAGTCATTTGCTCCTGAATCTGGAGACGACGGGCATACACTTCCACCAATCTGGCAAGCTTACTTAATCCCACCACTTTTCCATTAGGAATATAGGCAATACTTACCTTTCCGTAGAATGGTAACATGTGATGCTCACAGAGGGAATAGAAGGTGATATCCTTCTCAATTACCATATTACTATCCGGAGCAGTAAAGACCTTGGACAGATGCTCCATCGGATCATCATCATATCCGGCGGCAAGTTCCGTATACATTCTGGCAACACGATCCGGCGTATCTAATAATCCTTCGCGTTCCGGATCCTCGCCGATGGCCTCCAATAATAATTTTACTGCTTCTTTCACTTTATCCTGATTCACCATGGAAATTTTTATCTCCCTTAAAAAACTTTCCCCATTATAGCATAGAAATATCATTTGAACAATGCGCCAAATCCTTGGGGATTTTCCTGCTATATTCCAAGATATCTTCGAAAATCTCCCTGGAAGGATAAGGAGCCCATCACCACCAGAGCCACATCCTGAGTTCCAAGCTGCAGGATTAACTGATTGGCCAGTTCCACACCGGACTCGATACGACCGCCATGTAATACCTGGGCTCTGGCACCATGTTCTTTTTGATATGCAAGGATTGCCCGCTCTAATTCTTCATCAGAAAGAGCTCTGGCATTATCCGGATCAATGGTAATAATCACATTGGCAAGGGGCTCAATCTGCTCAATCATCTTAGGATAATCCTTATCCCGTAATACTCCCATGATCACAATGGTAAGATATCTTGAAAGATACTTCTTCATGCATCGGGATAATTTATAAGCACCATCCGGATTGTGGGCTCCATCCAGTAAGATCACCGGACGGGAACTAACTAATTCCAAGCGTCCCGGCCAATACGTATGGGAAAGGCCACGATACACGGCTTCCTTAGGAATTTCATATCCCTTTCTTAAAAGAACTTCCACCGCTTCTAAAACCACCATGGCATTTCTTAACTGATGCTCTCCAATCAGTGGAATGGCAACTTCCTCCCAGTCCTTATAGGAAAAACGCTGTCCCTGTAAGGAGTCGGATATTACCTGTAATTTCTCAGGCTCTGTGATGGTAAGAAAAGCACCTGCTTCTTTACAAGCATTTCTTACAACCTCCACAACCGCCGCACCTTCCTTAGAGTCTTCCGGGGTATTTAAAAGTTCCACGCAGTCCGGCGCATATAAAACCACTTCGCAGCCCGGGGTAATAATTCCCGCTTTATTTCTTGCAATTTCTTCTAAGGTATTACCAAGAATTCCCACATGATCCAAGCTAATGGAAGTTAGGATCGCAAGGTCTTTTTTCGGAATGATATTTGTAGCATCTAACAGTCCACCCATACCGCATTCAAGAAGTACCACATCGCAGGCGCATTCCTTAAAATATAAAAATCCAAGCACCGTCTCCAGTTCAAATGCAGTAGGATGCTCTAATCCTTCTTCCACCATATCCTCTGCTGCCTTCTTTAAGGTGGTCATATGTCTTGCCAGGGCTTCATCCGGGATATCCATACCACTTACATGAATTCGCTCATTATAATAATTAATGGTTGGGGAAATATAGCGACCCACACGGAAACCGGCCTCTTCGAGGATGCTACTGAGCATAGCCACCACGCTTCCCTTTCCATTGGTTCCTGCAATATGTACAAAGTGAAGGTCCGCTTCAGGATGTCCCACCCGCTTTGTTAATTCTGCCATATTCTCTAAGCCCAGGACACTGCCTTTTTTCGTTACGGCCTGAATATAGGCCATGGTTTCTTCAATCGTCATTGACTAACTCCATTAATTTCAAAATCCCCCAGGATTTAAACTTGGCTGGAATCCTGGGGGTTAGTATTATTCAGAAAAAAAGTACTTTAAATCAAAGCATCGAACATTGGTCCACATTCGATTAATCCGTTCATTATCTTCTTCATCAAAGCAGGCCATAACCACGCTTCGATCCACCACATCCTTGGTTGGATACTGGGCATAGAGCTGGCGTCTGGTTTGATCTTCACTGGTAAGAAGGGTGTAGCGTTCGTCGGCATCTTCCTTGCCATAATCAAAGAAATAACCCACGGAATATTCTACCACATCTTCCTCTTCTTCCGGATCTGCTTCATAATTCCACTTCAGATAATCGAAGATCATTCCATCATCCCCACCGGAAATAGAAGAAGTATAACCGATATAATACATATTTCGGATGGCATTCTCCGGCATGGATAAGAAGTTTACAAAGCTTTCTGCCACCTGCTGCTTTCTAGGATCTTCCGAAAGTCCCTTTTCTAGCATTACCCAACCATCAAACCACAGATTGGTTCCTTCTTTAGGGGCAGAATAACATAATTCCAAACCATCTTCATCCGCCTGGTCCATGGTATATACTGCATCTCCGGACCACTGCTCGTTAGCAACGACTTTTCCGGTCACCATATCCGCTTTTCCCGCATCGGTTTCAAAAGAATAGACATTGCGCTTTGCTTTACTAAGAATTTCCTCCACTCTTGCCACCGTCTCTTCATCCGTACGGTTTAAGATCTTGGATAATTTCTCATGATAATCCGGATCTGCTAAGAAGGCAGGATCCATGATAATATCATAATAACTTAGGGTAATTGCAGCAAAATACGCATCTCTTACCGAATCCTTAATGGTAATCTGCTTATAATAATCCTCATTTAAGAGAAGACTCCACTGGGAAGCATCCTCCGGGGATACCACTTCCGGATTATATACAATACCAAGGGTTCCCCACATATATCCCACTGCATAGTCCGAAAGTTTCTGATCCTCAATGGTTAATTCCTCAAATACGGAACGAATATATGGAGATACATTAATCACATAATAATTTTCCTCTATTTCCGGATCAAAGAAGGATTCGGAATAAGGACGTAACTTATCCTCTCGAAGCATCTTCATAATCATATACTCCGATGGACAGGCCAAATCATACACATCTCCAATGGTGATCTGATTATACAGTTCCTCATTGGTACCAAAGGTGGAATATTCCACTTTCACCTTCTGTCCATAGGTCTCATAATACCAGGTTTCAAAATCATCCACTAAGGAATTCTCACCAAAAATCTGGGTTCCATCCTCCAGTTCAATGACTTCATCCTCCCCCCAGTCACCTTCATCAATGTACTCTTCCCAATTGGCTACACGAAGCACAATGGTATCATCCTGAGAAGCTCCACAACCGGAAAGACTTCCAAGAGTTAATAACATTCCTGCAAGAAGGACTATGTTTCTTTTCTTCATCACTCTTCCTCCTGCTTTACGGAATTCATATTCATGCCCACAACAATACCGATCACGATTACAAAGATCACCGTAGAAAGAGCCCACAGCGCCGTCTTAATCGAAGTCTGGGAGCCACGAGTGGCATTCACCACATAGGTACTGATGGTATCAAAAGTAGCAGGTTTCGTATACGTGGTAATAAAATAATCATCTAAGGATAGGGTGATGGCGGTCATAAAACCGGAAGTAATACCTGGCATGATCTGAGGTAAAATCACCTTAAACAGCGCTTGCGTTGGAGTACAACCAAGGTCTAGTGCTGCCTCATATAAGGCGCCATCCATCATCTTTAATCTTGGAGTGACGGACAGATACACAAAAGGCGCACATAGCGCAGTCTGTGCCACCACTAAAGGAATATAGGTATCCTTATCCATATGGAATAATACAATCATCAAAATACATACGGAAAAACCAGTAACCACATCCGCATTTACAATAGGAACTTCATTCAAAAATTCCACTACGGTACGGGTTGTCTTTTTCGCATGAAAGGCACCGATGGCACCCATGGTGCCAAGAAGGGTGGAAATCACTGCCACACCAATGGCTAAGGTAAAGGTACCAAGCATCATCTGCAATAATTCCGGCTCCGTAAATAAGGTCACATAATTTTGCAGAGAGAATCCACGCACACTACCGATCATGGTGGAGTCCGTAAAACTATAGAAAACCAAAATCAAAATCGGAAGATACAAAAACGCTAAAGCAAGCCAGATCACGGCATGTTCTACATATTTTCTCATGCTCTGCTCCTTTCTGCCTTACTCTGTACCGCATAATTGGTAAGAATTGTACATAATCCAATAAACATCAATAGGATGGCAGAAATAACGGAGCCATTGTTCCAATCAAAGGAACTAAAATAGCTTCCGATTAAGCTTCCCATAATATAGGTACTGTTATACATCATATCCAGCACAACGTAATTGGTCATGGCCGGAAGAAATACCATGGTTACTGCACTGATAATACCAGGCACGGATAATGGCAAAATCACCTTCGTTAAGGTCTGCAGACTATTCGCTCCCAAATCCCTTCCCGCTTCGATCATGGAAGAATCCAACTTGGTAAATGCGTTGAATAAAGGCATGATCATAAATGGCAGGAAATCATATACCATACCCACAATGGTATTGGCAAATGGATGCAGTGCCAGGTTCCATTCAATCACCGTTAAAATCTCTTTCAGTGCCGTAATTCTAAGCGTAAAGTTGATCCACATCGGAAGTACGAAGATCATCAAAAAGAAATGATGCTTAGCATACTCCCCCTTCGCCAGAATATATGCCACAGGATAGGCAATCGCTAAGCAGATCAAGGTAACCGTTACAGCGATCACCAGAGAATACACCAAAGTTCCCATGGTCTTGGGATTCGTAAAGAAGGCCAGAAAATTCTCAAAAGAAAGATGTCCCGAGCCATCCGTAAATCCATAATAAACAATCACAAGAAGTGGCAAGATCACAAAGCATACTAAGAAGAACACATATGGAATCACCAACATCTTTCGGTCGAATGTAAGCTTATTCACCCTGCTCCTCCTACTCTTTCACTAAAGAAATTTCCATCTGATCTACAGGAATGGAAACACTTACACGGTCTCCCTGGTTCCACAGATATGGATCATCCACCACATAGTCAAATTCCGCATCACTACGCACCGTATAACTATAATGGTCACCGATGTAATAGAAGGAATTAATCACACCACTAACAGTTCCCGCACTCATATCATCCAATAACTTGGCCTGATTTGGTGGGAAGTATACCACCACTTTTCGTCCCTCCGGATCGATGGTAAGACCTTTTCGGTCCTGTAACTGCCCCTGAACCACCTGACAACCTTCAAAGATTTTCTCCGGTGCCACAGAAACGCTAATATCTGCAAATGTTACCGAAATACCTTCTTCCGTAAAGGCACCCAACGTACCTTCATAATGATTCTTCGTGGTATCATATGGAATAATATGGATATTGTCTGGAAGAACCTGTAATCCCACTTCTTCTCCCACTTCATAATGCTTTAAACAATGCACTTCCATCTCGAAGGCACCGCACTGTACGAAGGTGATATAGAAGGTTCCCTTAAAGTCGGAACTGGTAACCTTACCGGAAAGCTGGCCCTTACCCGGTGCAACCACATCCACATCCTCCGGACGGATCACTGCATCAATCTTGGTACCCGGCTCAAAATCATCCACCGTCTGGAATTCACTTCCGGCAAAAGATACCTTCTGATTCTCTCCCATGACACCATGGAAGATATTACTTTCTCCAATAAAGTCCGCAACGAAGACATTGGCAGGCTCGTTGTAGATTTCCTCCGGTGTTCCCACCTGTTGAATCTTACCATCCGCCATAACCACAATCTTATCGGACATGGTTAATGCTTCTTCCTGATCATGGGTAACGAAGATGAAGGTAATGCCAAGCTTCTTATGCATTTCCTTTAATTCTAATTGCATCTCCTTACGCATCTTATAATCCAAGGCACTTAATGGTTCATCTAATAACAAAAGCTTTGGTTCATTCACAATGGCTCTGGCAATGGCAATACGCTGCTGCTGACCACCGGAAAGGGTGGTAATACTACGCTTCTCATAGCCGGAAAGATCCACAATATCCAATGCTTCGGACACCTTTTTCGTCATCTCATCCTTTGGCATATTCTTTAACTTTAATCCAAAGGCAATATTGTCATATACATTCAGATATGGAAAGAGTGCATATTTCTGAAATACAGTATTTACCGGACGTTTATTCGGTGGAAGTAAACTAATATCCGAATCCTCTAATAAAATCTGTCCTCCACTTGGGGTATCAAAACCACCAATCATCCGAAGAATGGTTGTCTTACCACAACCGGATGGTCCAAGAAAGGTGACAAATTCTCCCTTCTTTACCTCCAAAGAGAAATCTTCAATGACATCTGTTTTACCATCATAAGATTTCGATACGTGAATTAATTCAATGAGATTATCACTATTCATGAATGCCTTCCCTTTCTGTATTTCATATTCACAAAATCAGCATAAGTATAGCATTTTGAAGGCACCTAGGCAATAATAATTCCTTGGGGATTCCCACCGAAAAAGATCAATGTGAAAAACTGAGCATCAGAGATGCTAATTGATCGAGTGGCATAGCAATACGCTATGTCTATTCGTTGTGTTTATGCATAAAAAAAGAACCATCAAAACTTCCGAATTGGAAGACTCAATGGTTCTTTTCGTTGCATCATCGATTAAATATTCAATAAATCCGCATAAACCTTTAATGCACCATCCGTCTCATGGGAAAGAACCTTCTTCGCAAGAACCTTACCAAGCTGCACACCTTCCTGATCGAAACTGTTAATATTCCATACAAATCCCTGGAACATTACCTTATTCTCAAAATGTGCTAATAAAGCGCCAAGTGATTCCGGTGTTAACTGCTCGCCAATAATAATGGAAGAAGGACGATTTCCAGCAAAGGCCTTATTCTTATTCTCATCACTCTTACCACAAGAAAAAGCAACAATCTGTGCAGCTACATTGGCACATAACTTCTGCTGGCTGGTACTATCCTGAATCACCACATCATTACCGATCTGGCTCTTTCTAAATCCAATAAACTGTAATGGAACAATATTGGTTCCCTGATGTAATAACTGGTAGAAGGAATGCTGTCCATTGGTTCCTGGCTCACCAAAGATGATTGGACCAGTGACATAGGAAATATCCTCACCAAAACGGTTCACACTCTTACCATTGCTCTCCATATCCAGCTGCTGTAAATGTGCTGGGAAACGGCTTAATGCCTGGGAATATGGAAGAACTGCAGTACTTGGATAACCAAGCACATTTCTTTCATATACACCAATCAGCGCATCCAAAAGTGCCGGATTCTTTAATACTTCCTGATTGGTAGATAGTTTATCTTCTTCTGCAGCACCTGCTAAGAATCTGGCAAATACTTCCGGACCAAATGCTAAGGAAAGCACTGCTCCACCCACTGCAGAGGTGGATGAAAAACGTCCGCCAATATAATCATCCATAAAGAAAGCAGCTAAATAATCCTCACTCTTAGCAAGAGGGGAAGTTTCACTGGTAACTGCGATCATATGCTTCGCAGGATCCAAACCAGCCTTCTTTAATGCATCCTTCACGAAGGATTCATTGGTTAAGGTCTCTAGAGTTGTTCCTGACTTAGAAACTAAGATAAAGATGGCATGGGCCAGATCCGTTCCCTGAAGAACTGCGGATGCATCATCCGGATCCACATTACTGATAAATTTCGCTTCCATATGGAAGGTATCATTGGCCTTCGCCCAATTCTCTAAAGCAAGATACATCGCACGTGGACCAAGATCACTACCACCAATACCAATCTGTACCACGGTGGAAAATTTCTCCCCTGCTGCATTGGTAATCTCGCCAGAATGCACGGCATTAGCAAATTTTGCAATCTTTTCCTGCTGTGCTACATAGAAATCACGCTTATTCACGCCATCGGCAACCACATCATCCCCTAACTGTCCGCGGGTTAATTGATGTAATACCAGACGCTTTTCTCCTGTATTGATCACCTCTCCATTATAGAGAGCCTGAAATTTCTGGATTAACTGTGCCTCTTCTGCCAGTGCAGCAAGAGTACCAAGAATTTCATCATTCACTTCCTTCGCAGCGTAGTTATACTGTAATCCAGCAGCCATTGGAATGCTGTAATTATGTACACGCTCTGCTCCGGCTTCTCCACTCATCACTTCGCTTAATACTACCGGTGTAGTATCCTTCGCTAAGGTGTTAAAGGTAGATAAGGTGTCAAGGTTATTCCACTCAATCATACTAAGTCCTCCTCCTGTTGTTAGGTATAAACCCCAATAAAAATATTATACTCTTTGGTAATTGTATTTTCAAGAATACAATCAATCCTTATTTCTCATCCACCACCTGGAAAATAAAGAATTTCAGATAATAACTTTCATCCGCAGCCCATAGAATCGGATGATCCGGAGCCTGGGTACGGAATTCGATCTGACGAATTCTCTTATGCACAGCCTTCGCCGCTTCCTGAATGGTTTTGGTCAAAAGTTCCTGCGTCATAAAATGGGAACAGGAACAACTGGCAAGATAACCGCCGTCCTTTACTAGTTTAAGTCCCTTCATATTGATTTCCCGATATCCCTTAATGGCATTCTTCGTAGCCTCTCTGGACTTGGTAAAGGCAGGTGGATCCAAAATCACCACATCGAACTTCTCCCCGGCTTCATATAGTCTTGGAAGTTCATCCAAAACATTGGCTGTGCGAAACTTCACCTGGTTTTCCAGGCCATTGCGCTTAGCATTGGCAGTTGCCTGTCCCACCGCAAATTCCGAAATATCCAGTCCCGTTACGTCACAAGCTCCTGCAAGACCGCAATTTAGTGCAAATGTACCCATATGGGTAAAGCAGTCCAACACCCGCATCGGACGCATTTGCTTCGTGACAGGGTCCTTCGCATAGTTACGGCATAATTCCTGCATGGCTTTTCGATTATATTTTTGATCCAGGAAAAATCCCGTCTTCTGGCCGCAAATTACGTCCACAAGGTAATGTACGCCATTCTCTACAATCTCCACGGGTTGATTGACAATGTCCTCTTCCGCCTTCGTAGGAACAACTCCCACAAAGCTTTTTAGGCTCCTTGTCTCCGGATCATACTGATCCCATAAGCCTAGGGAGGTGTCTAAAATCCAAGAAAGTGGAAGGATTCCCTTCACGCAATTCATGCCTTCTTTTTTTCGAACCGGTGCATCGGAACGTTCATACACCGCTTCCATAGTAATTCCATCCCGAGAAAAGCACTCCAAAAGTGCCCGAAGGATGCTGCGCTTTAAACAGTCAATGCCCATGGCTAAGGATTCCACCACAAGCACATTCTCATAACGGTCCACCACCAGTCCAGGAAGAAAATCCGCCTCTCCAAAAAGAATTCGACAGGCCGAAAAATCCTCCCCCATCACTACTTTTCGATACTCATAGGCAGTAGAAACCCTTTCCTTAATAAATTCCCAGTTGATTTCCTGATCCTTTTTTCTAGTTAACATACGAATCACAATCTTGGAATTGGCATTATAAAAACCACTTCCCATGGGATAATCATCAAAATCCACCACCTGTACCAGGGTGCCATTCACAGCCTCTCCCATGACTACATCGATTTCATTATCAAAAATCCAGGCTCCACCTGCTTTAATGGTGCGGCCTTCCCCTTTTTTTAATTTTACAACAGCCATTATTTTTTCCTTTTTCTATTTCGATTTACGAATTTCTAATTCCGGCATGGTGGAAGCAGCCTTGGAATTGGCTGGAATGGAGCTGGTAACAAAGGAGTTACCTGCAAGTACTGCATTGGCTCCCACCACGGTTTCCCCACCAAGTACGGTGGTATTGGCATAGATCACCACATTATCTTCAATCGTTGGATGACGCTTCACCCCTGCTAAAGCCTGGCCCTTTCTTGTGGACAGGGCACCTAAAGTAACACCCTGATAGAGCTTTACATGATTTCCAATGGTGGTAGTTTCACCGATTACAATACCCGTACCATGGTCGATAAAGAAATACTCCCCAATGGTAGCACCCGGATTAATATCAATACCCGTACGGGAATGAGCATGCTCGGACATAATTCGTGGAATGAATGGGATCTGTAATTCATATAATTCATGGGCATAGCGATATACCGCAATGGCAAAAAGTCCCGGATAACTAAAGATCACTTCTTCCTTACTCTTAGCTGCTGGATCCCCAGCTAACTGTGCATCCACATCCTTTAATAACATGGCCTGTACATGGGGAATACGCTCCACAAACTTCGTGGTTAACTCCTCCGCCCGATTATTTAATTCCCGATACTTTAAGTCCGTACCATAAGCAATGGCAATCTTCACCTGACGGAATAACTTATCATAGAGAATACTTAAATTATTGGCTGCGAAACTATCCTTGGAGGAATAGGCCATATTCTCCATCCCAAAGAATCCCGGGAAGGTAAGTTTTCTTAAATCATTGATCAAAGAAACAATAATATCCCTGCTTGGTAATTTTTCTCCCAATTCCACATCAAAAAGTCCTTGGGAATTATAATTGTCCTGTAATTCCAAGGACACCTTGCGAATCATGGACTGAATCTTATTATCCATCATACTCTCCTTTACCTATGTTGCGATTATTTCATATGTTCCATTGTTGCAATAATTTCATGGTTGAAAGAAACCCAAGGAAATAATCCCTTGGGTTTCTAATAATTTCATTCAATTCTGTCGAAGCAATTCTTCCGAATTATTACTTATCAAGTGGTGGAAGATCCAGGTCGAATTCTGGAAGATCTAAATCAAAATCATCTTCCGCCTTCTTAGAAGTAGTTTCCTGTCCATAAGTAACAAGATCAGGAGCTTCTTCCACAACCTCTTCCTCTAATTTGAAGTTACCACTTGGAGTATATACTTCAAGATCTGGAGCTTCTTCAACCACTGGTTCGTCTAAGGTAACCTTACCGGTTGGAGTGTATACTTCAAGATCTGCTGTATCCTCTTCTACTGGCTCTTCTAACTTTACAGAACCAGAAGGAGTATATACTTCAAAATCTGCAGCTTCTTCAGAAGGATTATACTGTTCCTGCTCGATGGTAGGGATGGTATCTTCCACCTTTTCTACCACTGCTTCCACAGCATCTTCTACAGCTTCCTTGACTTCTTCTACAGCACTCTTAGCTTCCTTTTCCATGGATGCGGCAACTGCGGCATCATCATCGGACCACTTATATACTGCAAATAAATCATCATCGTCCGCAGCTGCAGTAACAACAACTTCTTCTTCTGCTGGTGCACTCTCAACTGCAGCAGCTTCATCATCGGACCACTTATATACTGCGAATGGATCATCATCGTCATCTACTGGAGTAGCTACTTCTTCCACTACAGGAGCTTCTTCCTCTACTGGAGCATCCTCATACTGATATACACCAAAGTCATCCGCAGCATCGGATGGATCTTTGCCAGCCTCAGAAACCTCAGCACCAGTTTCTTCTACTGGAGCCTCTTCTACTGGAGCCTCTTCTACTGGAGCAGCTTCAAATACAACTTCCTCTTCCGGAGCTTCCATAGCAGCCTCGAATACAGGCTCATCTGCATCGCCATTAACATCGGAAGTATCAAGTTCCACTGCTTCAAATACAGGTTCATCACTTGCTTCTTCTGTTGCTGGTTCAAATTCAGCAGCTTCAAAACCAGGTACTTCAAATCCTGGAGCTTCAAATCCAGGTGCCTCAAATCCAGGTGCCTCAAATCCAGCAGCCTCGAATCCACCATCAAATCCAGCAGCCTCACCAAAGTCGATGCCTTCATCTAATTCTAATCCAAGATCCATCTCAACCGGCTCGTTGAGTTCAACTTCTTCCGGAGTAAATTCAACGCTTTCTGCTTCAAATTCAGGAATATCACTTCCAATATTAGGAGCATCAAAGCTTGGCATATTAAATTCAGGAGCTTCAAAGCCTCCACCAAGATCGAATGCAGGAGCATCCATCTCCATGTTAGAAGCATTCATTAAGCTCTCATCAACTTCCTCCGTAAACATATCTGCGAATGCCTCCTGGGACTTCGCAACGGACTGAATGAAGGAAGTATCAATTGTTTCTGTATTATCCGAAACAGTCTCGAACAATCCAGCAAGCTTACGGTTCTCTAATAAGTTCGGACGCTGTCTCTTACTTCTACGACGATTCTCACGACGTTCTGCAGCTTCATCCGTTAAGGCCTGAAGATTTAATAACTTTGGCTTCTCTTCTTCTACTGGCTTCTCCTCTTCTACTGGAGCAGCATTACGGTTACCAAAGATACTATTTAAGTTATTAAACAGGGAAGAAGTGTTATCACGATTACGACGACGATCACGTCCACGACCTCTACGTCCTCTGTTATCAGTTTCTTCCTGTTCTGATTCAGCTTCCTGAGCTGGAGCAATTGGCTGACCAAACTCATATGGAGTATCATCAAAGTTTAATCCCATATCGAAGGATGGAGCATTCTCTAAGGAATTCTCTTCCTCTTCCTTCGCAGGAACAACTTCTGGCTTAGGAGCTTCTACGGAACCACCTGCAAGGGATGCGAACGTAGGTCCTGCAGCAAGTCCAGCAAAGGTAGGACCTGCATCAAGTCCTGCAAAGGTAGGTCCTGCAGCCGGTGTTTCATTAACAAGTCCTGCAAAGGTAAATCCTGTATCCGCAGGCTGTTCCTTGGTTACTTCTGCATTCTCTTCCGGTGCAAAATTAACAAAGCTATTCTCAAAATTAATACCTGTTTCAGGAAGCGTAGCCATGCCACTCTCTTCCGGTGCAGCAACTTCTGCAACTTCTGGAGTAGGATTCATCTCAGCCATTAAGCGAGCAGCTTCTTCTTCAGCAGCCTTTCTTTGTGCTTCTGCCTTCTCTGCTGCAATTCTGGCAGCCTCTTCTGCAGCCTTACGAGCTTCCTCTGCCTTACGAGCCTCTTCTGCAAGTCTGGCAGCTTCTTCTGCAGCCTTTCTCTGTGCTTCTGCAAGCTTCGCAGCAGCTTCTGCAGCTCTACGCTCTGCTTCGATTCTTGCTGCTTCTCTGGCAGCTTCCTCAGCGGCTCTACGCTCTGCTTCAATACGCTCACGCTCAAGACGCTCTGCTTCTTCTCTTTCTAAACGCTCACGCTCTAAGCGCTCTGCCTCTAAACGAGCAGCCTCTTCTGCAGCTCTGCGCTCTGCTTCGATTCGCTCTCTTTCTAAACGTTCTGCTTCTTCACGTTCTAAGCGCTCACGCTCAAGACGTTCCGCTTCAATTCTTTCCTGTTCTAACTTCGCAGCTCTTTCAGCAGCTTCTGCTTCCGCAGCCATACGTTCGAACTCTTCACGCTGCTTTCTTAATTCCTCTGCAGCAGCTAAGATCTGTGCTTCACGTTCTGCCATTTCAGCAAGCTTACGCTCTGCTTCAGCCTTCTGTTCTTCCACAAGTCTTGCCTGTTCACGAACGGCCTTCTCTTCTTCCGTAAGTTCAGGTTCTGTATCCACCTCTAATGCTTCTAAGTGCTCTACTTCTATTTCGGACTCATCAAAGGTTAAGGATTCCTCCCCGGTAGCTACATCGAATTCACTTGCACCATCTAATGCTGCAAGATCCGCAACTGCTTCCTCTTCTTCTAAAGCAGTTTCTTCTTCATTCTCAAGGTAATCCCCAGCTTCAAATTCAAGTGCTTCTTCTACTGGAGCTTCTTCAACCGCTTCTGCAACTTGAACAGCTTCTTCTACAGCTTCTTCCACTGCTTCTACAGGAGCCTCTACAACTTCCTCCACAGCTTCACCAGCTTCTTCTACAGCTTCACTAGCTTCTTCTACAACTTCTTCCACTACTTCCACTGGAGCTTCTACAACTTCCTCAGCCTTCTCCTGAGCTAATGCTTCCGTTTCTTCTGCAAGCTTCTGTAATTCCTGAACAGCTTCCTTGGAAACAACATCCGCTTCTTTTACCACATTATTTAACTCTTTCTGAAGGTTTATGGTGGTTCCGCTCTGGTCCGCCTTAGCAACAACGGATAAGGCAGCCTGTGCCTGCATCTGAGCAGCTTTTAAAGCTTCCATCGCTGCAGCACGTTCTGCTTCAGCAGCTGCGGCAGCCTTCTTAGCTTCCTCTAAAGCAGCCTTCGTAGCTGAAATCTCAACATCCTGTCTCTCACGCTCTGCCTTCTCAGCAAGTAAAGCAGCATTCTTAGCAGATTCTGCACGCTCTGTAGCTTCTGCAGCAGTTCTCTTAACTTCTTCTGCCTTCGCAGCAACTTCTGCAATCTTAGCTTCTGCCTCAGCCTTGATTCTCTGCTGCTCTAAACGAGCATTCTCAGCAGCAAGACGTTCTGCCTTCGCTTCTGCAGCAGCCTTCTCCGCTGCCATACGCTCTTCACGAACTGCATTCGCTGCGGCTTCAATGGCAGCAAGACGATCACGATCTTCTCTTGCTCTACGCTCTGCTTCTTCTCTTGCTCTACGTTCTTCGGCCTCACGTTCTCTACGCTCTTCCGCTTCACGATATCTACGTTCTTCTTCTAATCGAGCAGCTTCTTCTCTTGCTCTACGCTCTTCCTCTGCCTTACGTTCTGCAGCTTCACGCTCTGCCTCTAACCTGGCAGCTTCTTCTGCAGCCTTACGCTCCTCTTCTAATCGAGCAGCATTGGCAGCGGCCTCTTCCTCTTCCTTCTTCTTGGTATCCTCTGCAAGTTTACTTGCCATGGAGTCATACATCTGAAGCTCGATTGGAATATCTTCTTCCTCATGAGCCTTTACCTTATTCATGTCTACCTTAGCAGCAGTACTAAAACGGTTAGGGGAATCAATCTCATCCAAAATCTTATCCAATTCGGAATTATCTACGGAAGTAAGTTCGGACTGTTCTGCACCACTCTTAAAACGAACACCTGCCAAACTGTCTCCTAATTCAATCTCCGCATCCATGTATCGTGGTCTTGGACCATAAATACCGGAAGCAATAATTGCATACAGTGGATATAAGAAAATAACAAACTTATTACCTGCATCGTAATTAAAGGATAAGAAAATTACAACAACAGCTGCAAAGGATGTTAACAAGTTGGCACTGGTTGCATTAAAGAATCCCATATATGCAGTAGCACCAAGTGCAAATGTAACTAATACCGTAAAGTAATAAGTTTCAAAAGAACTACTAAAACGGAATACATTCTCAAAGGAACGGAAATACTCTTTTACATCCGGATGATATACGGAAGTAAATCCCATCTTATGCATATAGATATAGAAAAATGCAATGGTGGCCAGCATGATCACTGCCATCAGAATGTATTTTATATTACGACGTCTGCGTAATGCATATAAGATACCAGTCATTACTGCATATCCTGCTAATGCAAATGTTAATGTCTGTAATTCACTTGGAGTGATATTACGATATACCACAAAATATGGCCACATTAATAAGGTTAATAAGGTAATAAATCCATAATGATTTAAGAATCTTGCAATCGCATAGCATAAAAGCATATCTACGATGACTAAACCTTCTCTGGATAAGTTAAATGCCAGAACATCCTTCATGTTCACACGTAAAACAAATGCAATGATAATGAATACTGCAGTTGAAATCGCTGCTCCAGCATATTTTAACAATGGATTGGCCTCAAGCACATTGTTGAGCTTAAAGGTATACTTCATAGCCACCATCATAACGATAAAAATCATGGTTCCTACAAAGAATAAACCTGCGCCATTATTGCGGTTATTCGCGTTCAAAATATTCGTTAAAGTCATTAACTGATAAAGTCCAAATGCGCAAAATACTAACGCAGTTCCCACTGATATAAAATTCCGTTTAATATTCATTCCCTATGCACCCCGTGCTTTCTAAATATTTTTGGTAATATTCAAAAATACATGGCAATAGCCAAAAATGACAGACTATCACTATCTAATTAACTACGTTATTTTATCATATTATCCACGTGAATGCAAACTTGAATTGTATTTTCTAGCCGTGAATCCTTATTTCTTCTCCAAGTTCAAGAGAAAATATGGAAACGCGTACAACTTTTTGCCCTAAAATCTGCTCGCAAGCCTTGGCATAACAGTGTAACTGTGTGGCATGACGCTCTTTTAACTTCTCCCGTCCGGCATCATCATGACTCACCTGATCGGATTTATAATCCACTAACCAGATTCCATTCCCATAGGAAAAATATGCATCAATCACACCCTGAACCACAATCATATGCCCTGCATCATAGGTTGGATCAATCTCATTGGCAGGAATTCCCATAACAAATTCCTTCTCCCGATAAAGCTTTCCTTCCGCATATGCTTCTTCCATGGCTTTTCCCAGGGGCGTATGTAACATTTGCAGAAGTAAGTCCACATCCACCCTGGAAAAATCTTCCTCTTCTAGGCGACTTGTAGCAATGAGTTCACGGATCTGTGCTTCGATCTCCTCCTTCGTATGAATCCTGTTGTAATCTAAGTATTCCAGGACCGTATGGAAGGCGGTTCCGCGAAGTGCACCTTCATTCTTTCCTAAGGTCTTTTCCTTCTTCTTTCTTCTTCTCTTTAAGAAAAGATTATTTTCCGGCTCAAGTGCCTTTCCCCCGTCCTCTTCTTCCACCTGCCAACGGTGTTTAATCTGGGACACGGTCATCTTCACCGGCATGGCGATAATCTCATAAGGATATTCATAGGTAAAATCAGCTATCTTCTGTTCTTCCATAGTACTTTCCTTGACATAGCACCAATCCTTCGGAACCTGTGGCCAAGTATCCTCGTCACTTGTAACCTCCCGCACCACCATGGGTTCTGGAACGGTTCCTTTCCCATGATTTCCCTTGGTGCGAAGTCCACCCACAATCATCTCCAGATAGCTGGACATATTCCTTAACTCCACATCATATAAGGGTGCATGGCAATCATTCCCATCAAGACCATATTTTTCCTGTAAGGTTGGGATTTTTGTAGTACATTTGTCCGAGGCCGTAATAAATAACATCTCCTTGGCCCGGGTCATGGCTACGTAAAGAAGGCGCTGCTCCTCCTGAATGGAAGCCTTTCGCTCCTTCTCCATCCATATTTTACGGAAAATCGTGGTTTCCTTGGTTCTACGGTCCAAATGATATCGCAGTGGAGCCACACCATAATCCATATCAAAAAGCATCTTTTCCTTTTCCGTAGGGAATTGGAAGGACTTTCCCGTATTGGCTAAAAAGACCACAGGAAATTCCAGACCCTTACTCTTATGAATGGTCATAATCCGCACCACATCGTCGGTTTCACTATTTAGAGACGCCTCCCCCATACTTTCCGCTTCTTCTTTTCGAATCCGGTCAATATAGCGAATAAAGTCAAATAATCCCTGTAAACTGGTACTTTCATAGGTTTTAGAAAACTCGATCAATAAATCCACATTGGCTTTTTTCTGCATGGCAGTGGGCATGGTTCCAAGATAATCATAGTATCCGGAATCATAGATCAGATGCCACAACAGTTCCTGGGTGGTGGAAGATCTGGCTTCCATGCGATATTCCTGCAGTTTCTTCATAAAAGCCAGGGCCTTTTTCGCCTTGGATTTTTTAAGGGCCTCATAAAGCGTGTCATGGTCCTTGGCTACAAGCTTTGCCAGATCCTTCGCATTCATCCCTCCAAAATAAGAAGAAAGAACACTTGCAAGGGCAATATCCTGCCTTGGATTGTCGATGATCCGAAGAAGATTGCAGACCACGCTCACCTCATAGGTATCAAAATATCCAAATTTCGACTCCGTAATCGCCGGAACCCCATTTTTAGAAAAAATCTTCACATATTCCTGGGCCACATCCTTCACGCCACGCATCAAGATCACAATATCCCGAAACTGCACGCCACGATAGCATTTCTCCTTCTTATCCCACACGGTATAGTCGGGATCGGACACCAGTTTCTGAATTCTTTTCGCAATATAGACGCCTTCTGCCTCAAGACCATTTTGAAACTTCTCCTCATCCTCCTGAATAAGGATCAGTTCGCAAGGAGTCTCTTCCTGTGGTCTTTTCGCAAATGTAGCCATAGGATATAATTTGGTCTGTTGATCATATACCACGCCACCGAAGCTTTCCTTCATCACTTCTAAGAATACGTCATTGGTGGCCTCAAGAATGGTGGCACGGCTTCTAAAATTCGCCTTCAGTTCAATCTTTAAATTTCCATCCCTACCATCTTCCCGGTAAGTATGGTACTTTTCCTTAAATAATTCCGGATTGGCCATACGGAAGCGATATATACTCTGCTTCACATCCCCCACCATAAAGAGATTATGCTTTCCAAAGCGCTCCTTGGAAATCGCCGTAAGGATCCATTCCTGCACATTATTGCTATCCTGATATTCATCAATGAGGATTTCCTCATAATAGGCCGAAAGTTCATCCGCCACGGAATGATATACCTTCTCCTCCCCCTCCATATGCATTAACACCTGAAGGGCCAGATGCTCAATATCACTAAAATCCACGATGCCGCGAGAAGCTTTGATTCGCGAAAAGATTTCCCCATAGCGCTTTACTAACTCCACATACAGATCCACCTGTTCCCGCAGTGGTGCTAAAAAAGAGCAGTCCTCACTGCCATACACCGTATCCTTCATGGTGGCTTCCAAGCTCCGATAAAATTCGATCCGTGCCTTGACCACATCCCGAATTTCCTTCATGGCCGCCTTCTGATGGGGTGGTACCGAAGTCTTTCCCTTCGGGAATTGAACCATGTCAAACTCCTTGGCACACTTTAGAAAATCCACCACATCCCCAGCCTTGGTCATGCCATCCACCTGCTCTAACCAGGCCTCGAACACCGTAACATACTTCTCCGACCCTTCCGGATCTGAGGCAATCTTTAAGGCATCCTGTAAAAGCCCCTCTAAATCCCAGGCTTCCTCTCGCATCCATTCAATACTTTCCTGAAAAACCCGGGACGCCTTTAACTCCTTCATGGTCCTTGGATGGTACACTGCGGCACAGGAATCCAACCACTTCTTGGGCCATGGCATACTCTGGGAAGCCTTGTAAAGCGCTTGAATATAGTATTCCACCTTCTCATCCGTACGCTCCGGAGCCAGACATTCCACCAGATGAAGAAAATCCTCCCGTCCTGAAGAATAATACTCCTCCATCAATTCATTCATGGCATCCTGCTCTAAAAGCGCCAATTCATTCCCATCCCCCACACGGAAGGAAGGATCTAAATCAATGGATTCATGATAGCTTCGTAAAATATTCAGACAGAAGCTGTCAATGGTGGTAATGGGCGCCTGATGTAACAGGGTGCTTTGCCGATGCAAATGTGTCACAATCCTGTCACGCTCTTCGCTTCTAGGCTTACTCATCCGCTCTGCAATATGCTCCGTAATAGTATTGCCAATACGCTCCCGCATCTCTGCTGCTGCCGCACGGGTGAAGGTTACTACCACCAGATGATCCACGTCCACAAGATGGGAGGGATTTTCAAGCATTTGCACAATGCGTTCCGTAAGTACTGCTGTTTTACCAGAACCTGCGGCGGCGGATACCAGAATATTCTTTCCATGTTCTTCGATTACTCGTTGTTGTTCTCTTGTCCATTGTGGCTTGTCTGCCATGTTTCGATATTCCTCCAAATCTCATCATTACTTAAGGTTGGTAAGGTACGATACTTGGCATGCTTTTCGTCAAATCCGCAGATGGAGCGGAAATTACAATAGGTACATGCCTTTTTACTTTGTAATTGGTAAGGATTTTTAGAAACCTCACCCTGTAACACTTTCTCATAATTCTTATGGATCCCATCCATCACATAATCTCCAAGAAGATTCATGCGTTCCGTGGATAAATCCCGCTTTTCACTTAAGTCATAGGTGCCTTCTTTTTTAAATTTCACAGGAATTGCGATGGAATCCCCCTTCTTTTCCTGATCCATCAGTTCCACCACTTCCGGATCACTGTTCACGACGCCATCTAAGCGCAATTTCAAAAGCTGGTCCATCCGTACTTCTTCCAGACTGCTCTTTTCCTCCACGAAAGGATCCTGAATGTGATAATAGAACATTCCCGCAGGAACCACCTTCTTTTCCGGATGGAGCTTTCGCTCTTCTTTTAATACCGCATTCATATAGGTTAATAGCTGAATCTTTAAGCCATAATAGGTCTGGTCCAGGGAAAATTCTGCCGAACCCGTCTTATAATCGATCACCTTAAAATACAGGGTATCCCCCCGGTCGCAGAGATCAATTCGGTCGATTCGCCCCTTTAAGATCTCTCCTAAAAAGAACTCCTCTTCCACCTTCACTGGCACAAAAAGTCCCTTCTTAAGCTGCTCCGTCACAGCCCAGATGGTTCGATTTACCCGCTCTTCCAGGCGCTTGGTCATGTACATGCGACGATTGGTGGAAGTAAAAAGATCCCCACCAAAGTCCTCTAACACCTTCTCCACATGGTAATGCACCATGTCTTTTCGCTCCTCCTCGGTAAGATCCGTAAAGGAACGCTTTTCTTCAATGAGTGGTTTCGTAAAGGACTCTAAACAGTCATGGTAGAGGGTTCCTAAATCATTCATCCCCACTTCATAAAGTTCCCTCTCCTCCAGCTTTAGGCCATATTGAAGGAAATGGGCAAATGCACAGGACGCGAATTTCTCCATTCCCGTAATATGGGTCTGAAAATCCTCCCCATATAATTCTTTGGCACTATCCTCACCAATACTTTCCTTCTCCACCCAGGAATAGGTAAGATTAGCCTTCGGAATGGAAACCAAAGAAAGCCTTCCATCCATCTGGCTTGCACTTGCAATGGTGCACTTAGAAAACATCCGTAACAATTCAAAGATCAGATAGGACCGGCGCTTGCTCCTTCCCTCATTACTCATCTTGGAATAGGTTAAATACAAAGCATCCGACGGTTTTGTCATAATCTGATAGAGGTAAAAACGCTGGATAAAGCCCTGTTCCCTGGCAGGTAGGGATAACTCGATGGAATGCCCCTTTAATACTTCCTTATCAAAATCGGAAAGAACACCACTTCCCCCATTCTTTTTAGGAATCACATCATCATTGGCTCCCACAATAAAGAGAACCTTCACCTGTTCTAATCGGGTTCGCTCTAAATCACCCACCACAACAGCATCCTGCATCTGTGGGATCAGACCCACTTTTAATTCCCCAAGACCTGCTTCAAGGATTTCTCGAAAACAGGTAATGTCCATCTTTTCCGTTCCAAGAAGACTGACAAACTGCTCCAACATATCCACGATCTTGTCATATACCTGGGAATATTCTCCAAAAAGGTCCGGTCGGGCGTCCCCATAGGACTCTGCTAATTTTTCCAACTGCACCTCCAGATGCAGTTCATCCATCAGCAGATACAACCCATCCACATAGTCCTCCACGGTCTTGGCCTTCTTCATGGCCTGATAGAATGGGCTAATCATCTTAACCAATTTCTTTCGGGAAAGTTCTAAATTCTTAAAAAAGCTCTCCCCCCGTCGAATGACCTTGGTCTTTGTCGTCCATTCCTTGGCATAGCGGGTGTATCCCCGCAGTCCCGTGGCAAGGCAGTAATTCTCTAACTGATCCACATCATCCTGCTTAAAATTCATAAGCCCCGTCTTTAACATGGTAAAGACGCTTTCATAAGAAAAATTCTCTTCCACTAACCGGCATCCGGCTCTTAATAGATTGGAAGCAGGATTTCCAAGAAGGGACCGTTTATAGTCTAAGAAGACCGGAATCTGATTCTGCTTTAACAGATTCGCAAAGGTCTGGGCATAGCCGTCAAGTCCCGCGGTTACAATGGCAAAATCCCGATAATGGTACTTCTTATCATGAATTAACTGCTTCATGGTGGCGATGGTGTAGGCCACTTCATCCCTGGCAAAATCCGCCTCATAGATGTGAATGTCACAGTCTTTTTCATAGCGTGCTCCGTCATTTCGGAACAAATGTGCTTCAAGAAATTGCAGGGATGGACTGTCGCATAAGCGCACAGGCGCCTCATCCTTTTTCGACAGAGAATATACTTCTTCCGGAATATCCAGATTTCTTGCAAGATTCCCCAGTTTAGCCATGGTATCCTTACTTAAGGCAAATAACTCTTCCATTCCCCGGTGAATATTCTTTTCCCGGATGGCAGTAGCATCCATGGTAAGCACCACCCGAAGATTCTTCGCTTTTTTTAATAATTTCTCAATCAATCGATACTGTACCGGAGTAAATCCCGTAAATCCATCTAAGGTGATCACATCACAGTCCAATAACTTGGAGTTTTCTGCCACCTGTGCCAGAAGATCCAACACCTCTTCACTGGCAATATAGCGATCTTCCACTTCCTTTCGAAATCCATCATAACAGTGGGCAAGATCTACTAATTTCTGACTTAATACCTTCTTTTTTCCCACTTCCTCCGTTCCTGCCACTTCCCGCAGGGTATCGCTGGTTACACCATACTGTAACATCTCGGAGATGGCGGATTTTACTTCTTCCACAAATCCCGCCTGATGAATATGGCGCTTAAAGCTTTTTAGCTCCTCCTCTTCTTCGGAGAGTACTTTTCGGATTAAAAGGCTCTTACCGGTATCTGCAAGGACCTTTCCCGTCTTGGTTCCCAACTCTCCAAAAACCTTATGAGCCAGTCTGGGAAAGCTTACAATATCAATATTAAAGGTACCGTGGTTGGGATGCAGACGGACAATCTGCGCCTGGGTACTCATGGTAAACTGCTCCGGAACGATTACTAAATAACGTCCGGTTGGATTAGCCACCGCTTCTTGAATCAATTGTTCATATAATCTTGTGGTTTTACCGCTTCCGGAAGAACCGAGAAGATATTGTAATGCCATATGATTGCTACCTTTCTTATTTGGATAGTCAAGACTCGCTCGCGAGTCTTGCGCGCCGGATTCGGGTCTGCTTCAGCAGACAAATTCCTGTCCGAATCCGTGCGCATCCTCGCGGAGCGTTTAACTCAGTCGGAGCTTGTACCCCGACTGAGTATAGTTTGTCA
>JAILGS010000075.1 GCA_024696615.1 Lachnospiraceae bacterium | reverse complement strand
CCAGAACCTCCTGGGCCACCACTTCCCATGTCACCGCCCATATTACCACCAAAATTAAAATTAAAGCCCATCTCTTCCTCATCCTGTGAGCTAATAATGGTGGTTGGCAGAAGGACACTACTTCCTGCAGTAATTCCCTCTCCGGAAATTTCCACATAATAATCCGTTTCTAAGCCCGTAGTTACCTCCACTTCCGTCTGGGTATCCCCATCCACAAGGGTCACATAACTTGCACCATTTCTGGTGGTGACACAGTCATAAGGAACGGCAAGTACCCCATACGCTCCCTCCAGTTCAATGCTGACACTTGCGGTCATTCCGGTGCGCAAAAGACTCTGGGCCTCATCCAAGGTAATCTCCACCTGATAGGAAGCACTGGTACTCATCTGACTGGAGGAAGAGGTCACTGCCACATAGGTTACCGTAGCCGGAAGTTCCTCATCCCCAGTAGCATTGGTCTTTACAAATGCTTTCTGACCGAGACAAATACTGTTAATATCATATTCGTCCACGGTGGCTGTAATTTTAAAATGCTCATTATCCAACATGGACACGATGGTTCCCCCGGAAAATTCATCCCCCTCCTGAACAGATAGTTCTGCAATGGTTCCACTCATAGGAGCCGTAATGGTACAGGCGGCAATTTCCTCCGTAAGGGTTTCGATTTTGGTTTGATCCGAATCCTCGGAAATCAATTGTTCTTCTAACAGAGCCTTTTGATAGGTCTCTAGGGCCTTCTCCACCGTCTCCTCATAGCTGCTTCTGGCACTTAGGGCACTGGACTCTGCCTGAGTATAGGAACTAAGCGCCTGGGATGCTTCCGAACTATCCTCCCCATAGGTTGCCACCGCTTCCTCATAGGCTGCACCCTTGGTGGCTGCGCTATTAGCCGCCTTATCCAAAGTCTCCTGAGCCTCTGCAAGAGTTTCCTGATAATTTTCAAGCGCTGATCCAGAGAGGGCATCCAGCGCATCATTTACTGATTGATTATTCTTCGCAGTAACTAAATCCTCTTCGAGTTCCGAAGAGTCAAGAATACAGAGGATTTCCCCTTCTTCCACGTACTGGCCTACCTGAACAAGAACGGAAGAAACCTCCACATCCTTAATATCGCTGCTTATCGTTCTTGTGGTAACACTTTCTAAGGTACCGGTGAGTGAGATGGAATTAGAAAGATCCATTTGTTCCACTGTTGCTGTACTGATCTGTGTTACAGCACTTTTGGCAGCCAAAGCTGCCTTCTTTTTTTGTTGGGATGTAAACCAGGATGCACCCACTACTCCCACAACTACCACGATAAGAAGAATCACTAAAAATTTCTTCTTACCCTTGCTTGCTAAAGCCATATAGACTTCCTCCTAGAATGAATATAGATTCATCCCCTGTTGTTTTTTGAAATATCATTCGACCCTGAATGTAATGAAATATTCTAATTCCCAGAACTTTTAGACTTGGTTAAAAATAGGGGGATTCTTATTTCCCCAAGAATCCCCAAAACCTTATATAGATTATATGACAAATGTGTCAAAATTGTGTACGTTTTTTTCTTTCATATTCCTTCGACTGCAAAATTTTCTTACGAATACTTATTCTCCTAATTTTTCTCGAAGCAGGCGAGCGATCACTTCATTCTTATAAAAATGATGATACTTTCCATCCAACATCTTCACTAAGATATCCCCGTCGCCGCAGTCTACGGTGTAATCCCGTCCCACGCCGCTAAAGTTGCATTCCCCTTCTTCCGTAGGAATATGATTCTTTCCCACCGTAGACGTGATACTTCCGGCAATCTCTAAGTCTTCTACCTCTTCTTCTACAAATGCGGTACCATAATATCTCGTTCCGTTCACAATAAGCATATCATAGGTGGCCACATCCTCTAATTCTTCCTCCGTCCGGAATAAGTCATTCCAATAATCCTTATGATACATATCAATCATGGCATAATATCTTGGATGAGTTCTCCAGCCCTGATCCACGGAGCCGGATCCATAATACACTAAATGCGCATCGGGATAGGTCTCCTGTAATTTCTCAAAATCACTATAAGGAATGGAGGTGCACTCTAAGTACAACCGCTCAATCTTAGGCAGATCAAAAAGATAGGTACTGTCGGATACAGGACTGTAGCTAATATTCAGATCCACCATTTCCTTGTTATATTCCAGGAAGGATAAATCCGAAACGCCACTAACGAAAAACTCCAGATACATCATATTCGGACAATTCTTTAACACCGACAGATCATTAAAACGTCCGCCCTGATCCGTATTAAAATTATCCACCATAATCAACATGTGAAGATTAGGCATATTCTCAATAAATTCAATATCATACACATCATTATGTCCAATATCTAAGGACACTAAATCCGTACAATACTTTAACACCTGGGCCTGGTCATTGGTGAGACGCACATCATTGGCATAGGCATGGAGCGTGGAGAAGGCTAACGCATCCGTACGAAGACTCCAGGTACCCATATGGACCCTCCATGCAAATTTTATATTAGGAAATTCCGTCTGTAGCTCCTCCATCTGTTCATTACTCAAGCCACAGTCACACATATCAAGATAAAGGAGGTT
>JAILGS010000066.1 GCA_024696615.1 Lachnospiraceae bacterium | reverse complement strand
GAAGGCTAACGCATCCGTACGAAGACTCCAGGTACCCATATGGACCCTCCATGCAAATTTTATATTAGGAAATTCCGTCTGTAGCTCCTCCATCTGTTCATTACTCAAGCCACAGTCACACATATCAAGATAAAGGAGGTTTGGAAGTTGTTTTAAGTCCTTCTTAAAGGCCTTGAAATCCGTAATCGGAATTCCACTAATATTGGCCACATAATCATGGGAATGAATGGAAACAGACTTTCCTTCCTCCCCAATCGTCACTTCATAATCCGCAATAGTCTCTTCCTCCGTGGTGGTTTCCTCCGTGGTAAGTGCTACGGTTTCCCCAGACTTTGGGCTCGTAGTCTCGTTTACTACCGCTAACGTGGGCTCTTCCATCACTGCCATACTGGACTCCACCGGCGTATGCTCCCCAGTCATAGAACAGGCTGAAAGTCCAAGGGCCATGGAGATAATCCCAAGAACCCTACGCATCCTTTGGTCCTTCTGTTTTCCTTCTTCCATATAAGGATTGTTCAACTTCCATCTCTGATAATTCATTTGCAATTCCCCTTTCATGTTCTTCATCCTAAATTCTTGCAAGTAACCGAACGGTTATAACATCGGTGCAATGAGTCGTAATAATCCCTGGGAAACTCGAGTCATACGACGATTTTTTAAATCTTCCTGGACTTTTTGTGTCACTTCCGTACTCACTTCCATGGCTTCTTCTAAATCTTTCACGATATCCGCAATAGCATCACAACGATATAATAATACCCCATTCTCAAAATGATGATACAGGCTTCGATAATCAAAATTAATGGTACCCACCGTGGCTAGGATTCCATCCACCACACAGAGCTTGGCATGGCAAAAACCCGGGGTATATTCATACACCCTTGCTCCCTGGGATACCACGCCCCCATAGTAGGAACGAGTCACTGCATAGGTGATCTTCTTATCCGGAATTCCTGGGGTAATAATGCGCACATCCACCCCACGCTTCGCTGCAAGACTAATGGCCCGGGTCATTTCATCGGAGATGATAAAATATGGCGTCATAATATAGATAAAATCCTTCGCATTATTGATCATATTCAGATAGACATTTTCTCCCACCCGTTCATGATCCAATGGATTATCTAAATAGGGCTCCACATAGCCAAAGTGATCTGTAGGCAAGGAGTCGACGTTCTTGCTATTCTCCTTCCCCTCCAGGATGGATTCCCCAATCTTGGTATGAAACCTTGAATAATCCTCCTTCGTCTCCTTAATAAAATTCCACATTTCTAAGAACATGGCAGTAAGGGACAGGGAAGCCCCCCCTTCCATACGAATTCCCGCATCCTTCCAATAGCCGTAAGGATGGGTAATATTAAAATATTCATTGGCAAAATTATAGCCACCGGTGTAGGAAATCACACCATCAATCACCGTAATCTTTCGATGATCCCGATTATTTAAAAAGAGATTTAAGATTGGCTTTACCGGATTAAAGACCCTGCATTCAATTCCATCCGCCTGACAGCGCTCATTGAATTTTCGATTAATAAAAAATCCGGAGCCAATATCGTCATAGATGATTCGCACACAGACCCCGGCTCTAGCCCGTTCCACAAGTACCTGATATAATTCTTCAAAGGCTCCCTCAAATTCAATGGCATGGATCTCAATAAAGATATAATGCCTGGCCTTCTTCGCATCTTCAATCTGATTCTTCCAAGCATTCACAGCCTCCCCATAATACGTAACCTTGGTACGATGATGGATTTCTGCCGGTGCATATTGGCGAATATATTCCAATTGATTCCGATACAGTCGGTCCTCATGGGATAACTCCTCTAACGCCTGTGGATTTTGAATATGATACTTTAAAATCTCCCGGTCAATATTCTGAAAACGTTTTAGCAACCGCTTGGTGGCATTGGGCCGACCAAGGAGGAGATAACTTACAAGTCCCAAGATCGGAAAGCTTAAGATTACCATTAACCAGGAAATCTTAATGGAGGATTGCCTCTCCCGATATACCATTCTTACAGCAACTCCCAAAGAAATCAGGGATGCTAAGATCGTAAAGGGAACGGTATAGCGTTGCAGAAAGGTTAATGCCAACATCCAGAACCAACCAATCTGTCCGATCAATGCTAGTAGGGCAAAGATAATTCTTCCGGCACTATTGCCCATCTTTCCATGCTGTACTCGGTCTTTTTTAGCCATTCTTGCTCCTTTCCGTCCTACATCGCCCATTCCTTCCAGGGTACTACGCATCCTATGCTTCATGGGGGTCTCCCACACGGCCAACTAAAATATCATCCTTATG
>JAILGS010000032.1 GCA_024696615.1 Lachnospiraceae bacterium | reverse complement strand
ACGTACAGATTTACTGTCATGGTTTATAACCATTCGCGCTTACTTATTTCTAAGTAAGTTGTGTAAAGATCTTTGAAGATCTCTACTGAAAATTTAAAGAAATTTTCAGGGTTGTTTCACTGTTCAGTTATCAATGTTCATGTGCTTTCTCTTAAGTGTTCCAGCTCTTTATCAGAGCTGCCTCCTAAGCAGTCAGCCTATACATAATATCATTACGATATTCGTATGTCAACAACTTTTTTAAAAAGTTTTTTTTAAAAAGTTGAGCGGAGATGGAGGGATTTGAACCCTCGCGCCGCTATTAACGACCTGCACCCTTTCCAGGGGTGTCCCTTCAGCCTCTTGGGTACATCTCCATATGCATTACGCATTGGAAAAAACTCATCACTGACGTGTTTTTTCACTATGTAATTATCTTTGCTTTTTGGCAAAAAATATTCGAACTTCCATAGAAGTCCGAATATGTTAGCGGAGAGGATGGGATTCGAACCCATGTGCCCTTGCGGACAAACGGTTTTCAAGACCGCCTCGTTATGACCACTTCGATACCTCTCCAGGTCTATTCTTAAAACCTATCGCTACCAGCGACTTTGTTATAATATCACGCACCATTTTTTGTGTCAACAACTTTTTCAAAAAAATTCAGGCGCTTCTAGAATCCTAAAAGCGCCTGTCCATCCATAACCAAAGAGCTGCAAAATTGTTTACTTAATCATATTATCCTCATAATTGCAGGATTCGATATTATTAACAACTGCCATCTTATAGATTTCCTCTAAAGTTTCCGTTCCCTGGAACCGGAAAGAATAGTTAGAATAGCGATCATTCACATCGGTCTCAAAATAGAAGTTACCAGATTCCTTGGAATATTGGGTGACATCCACAAAAACTCCCTGTTCTGGAATTGCCATCAGATTAGTAAAGGATACAACATAATAATATTCCTTTTCCACTGCAACATTTTCGTTGGTTTTCCTATCTTCCAAATTCATGGTTGCAAGAACCTTATATACCATATAGATCTTATTCTTAAATCCATATCCAGAAGTGGTCTTTGGAGTAACAAAATAATTACCCACATATTCCATACTACTAATGCTTACCTTATCGTCATAATTAGCGGTACTTCCGGTAATGGTATCTTCCACCTGCTTCTTCATCTGAGCCATGGCATCTTCAGTAATTTCAGAAGATGCAGAAATATAGGATGGTAATCCCTCTACCACATATTCCTTCTCCATTTTTGCTGGAAGACAACCAAAAAGTTCGGCAAATCTTGTTTCAGAAACTCCAAGAACCAATTCAACTTTCACCGTATCCCCATTGGAAAGTTGATCGTATTTTTCTGGATTAAAGTGCATATAGGAACCAATTTCAGAGTCTCCTGTAAATTTGAAATTAAAGGTTCCCAAAGGAGCGGTTCCCCCATATGTAACTTCCAACTGATCAAAGAAATCCTGGGTATCAATTTCCTCTAAGCCTTTGATCTTATACTCTGTATCGCTCATCTTGATTTTCAAATTGGTATATTCTTTGAAGAAATCCTCATTCACATCCCAAGAAAGAACAACCTTATCTCCGTTGGATAAGTCCGTGTTCTTATCCAATTCCGCATCACAGTTCATGGCAACCGCAAGGTATTCCACGATATGAGTCCCGTCATTTAAGGATTCTAAATCTTTTTTATCAGACTTAGAAAGTCCCTTAAATTTTACCTTACTCTCACAGAATTCTTCTAAAGCTTCCGTATCATACTTAATGGTAGCAGTACCATATCCGTCATAGCCCTCAAATTCTACGGTAACAAATTTATTCAAATCCAAAGTTTTACGACTCGTAAGTACTAAGATCAAGATTAACGCTACTACTGCAACGCATCCAACTAACACACCGATGGTCTTTGCATTAAACTTCTTCTCCTTCACATTGGAAACCGTCTCCGATACCGTGGAAGAAACAGTTGCTGCCACTGCACCTGCAACTGCAGAACTAACGGAAGCAACAGTTACATCCGACTGCTTTTTCTCCTTCTTCTCACTTGCAACGGAATTCGCCTCTGCTTTCACTTCTTTAACCGCTTCGGCTACTTCTTCCTTAACTTCTTCCTTCACCGCGTCTTGGGATACTACATTCTCCTCTTCCCCGAATTCGGATAATTTCGCACCACATTTGGTACAAAATGCGCCCTTTAAGCCGGTTGCTCCACACTTCTTACACTTCATTTAATATCCTCCTTTTATATATCCATTAGCTTTATATGTTTCATAAGCTTAATGAAAATTTACATAGTACGTTTCATCCACTCCAAATCATCCGGTGTGGTGATTTTAATATTCTCATAGGAAGCTTCAAAGATATGCACTGCTTCCTGTCCAAATGTTTCCATTACCATGGCATCATCCGTAACCTTTTTTCGTTGCTCCTCGTCCTGTTGATACATGGCCTCATATGCCAATCGAATGGAAGAAACCTTAAAAATCTGTGGAGTCTGGATTAACCACAGGGTCTTTCGATCCGGTGTATCCACCACGGTCTGTGTCTCATCCACAATCTTAATGGTATCCTTCACCGGCATTCCGGCCACTGCATTGCCATATTGAAGGGCGGCATCCCTTCCCGCTTCTAACACATTTGGACGGATACAGGCTCTGGCCCCATCATGGATGTAGACATAGGCGTCCTGATCCTCTTTAGCAATTGCACAAAGCCCCGCATAGACGGAATCGTAACGCTCCTTGCCGCCAGCCACGATGCGAGTCACTTTCTGGTAATTCCCCAGGGTAAGTATTTGCCTTGCAAATGTATCTTCATCCCCCGGGGCTACTACCACAATAATCTCGTCCATAAAGCTTTGCTCAAAGGTATCTAAGGTATAATTAATAATTGGCTTTTCCCCCACGGTGAGATATTGCTTAGGAATGGCACTTCCCATGCGTTTTCCCTTTCCCGCAGAAAGCACAATGGCGATATGTTTCATGGTTACTCCTTACCGTTCTCCTAATGGAAGATTGGCAACTGCGTTTAAATCCCAGCCGGAACGATTTCCCGCAAGGTATTCATAATATCCTGCGGCACCAATCATGGCCGCATTGTCCGTACAAAGAATTGGTGCCGGACGATAGAAGGTAAATCCTTCTTTCTTACAAGCTTCTTCCAGAGCACCGCGCAGTGCTGTATTAGAAGCTACACCACCGGCGATGGCTAAAGTCTTTAATCCACTTTCCTTCGTACCGGCAATGGCTCGAGTCACTAAGGATTCCACCACAGAAGCCTGGAAGGAAGCCACAAGGTCGGCATTGTTAATCTCCACGCCCTTCATCTCACAGCCATTAATATAATTTAAAACAGCTGACTTTAAGCCGCTGAAGCTAAAGTCATATACATTCCCATCCACTTTGGCACGGGGGAAGGTAATGGCTTTGGCATTGCCTTCTTTGGCAAGTTGATCGATTTTGGGGCCACCCGGGTATCCAAGTCCCACGGCTCTTGCCACCTTATCATAGGCTTCTCCCGCCGCATCGTCCCTGGTACGACCAAGGATGGTATAGACTCCGTAGTCCTCCACACGCACTAAATGGGTATGGCCACCGGATACCACCAAGCACATAAATGGTGGTTCTAATTCTGGATGATCAATATAATTGGCACAAATATGTCCTTCGATATGATGCACTCCAACTAAGGGCTTGTTCGCTGCATAAGCGATGGCCTTGGCTGCAGAAACTCCAACTAATAAGGAACCAATTAATCCCGGACCATAGGTTACGGCCACTGCAGTGATTTCTTCCAAGGAAACCTTCGCTTCTTTTAAAGCCTCTTCCACCACCTGATTAATCTGTTCCATATGTTTTCTAGAAGCAATCTCCGGAACGACTCCACCATACAGGGTATGTAAGTCAATCTGGGAAGAGATCACATTGGATAATACGGTGCGACCGTTTAATACCACCGCAGCACTGGTATCATCGCAGGAACTCTCGATTGCTAAGATTTTAATGTCTTCCATGATTATTCTTCCTTACTCCTACTGGGAAGAAAGCGAAGCCGCTTCCTCCGAGCTATAGGTCATATCTTCTTCGGAAAGTGGGGGATCCGAATTCACCCAATAGAGAATTCTCCAATATCCCTCATCATCCTTACGAAGCATGAAATCCTGGTACACGGCACCGATTTCTCCGCCTTCCCGGATTTTAAATACTGCAGTTATATTGGCATATTGCCTCTCCTGGAAGGTAAAGATTTCAATATCCTCCGGATCTTCCACCGCAACATCATAAATACTTCGTTCTAATGATTTATAAGCTTCAATATCCTTCTTCAGATTGGTTAAAAATTCCTCCGTAGGATTGGCAATCTGTAACTCCTTATCAAATAACTTAAGGGCTTGCTTTCCTAAAGCATCAATCTCTTCCTCGGTAAGATTCTTCGTATAATACGCTTTCACAATCCTGGTATAAAAATTCACCACATCCCGTGGATACTGTGGATAATAACTTCCCGTTAAATTCCGATTCATCAAGATGGCAATCTCGGAATTGGCATTGGTGGAGGCTTCCTGCGCTTTTTGCAGATCCACCGTGCGATTGGAAAGATAGAGGTAGTAGCCGACGATGAGACCACAGATTAATACTGCCACGATTAAGTTTTTAAATTTCCCCATCCGCTCTCCTCCTTTCTAGGAATGTCTCAAAAACTAGTCTTCTTCAAAATTCAACACTTTCACCCAACCATCCTTGGCCGCTTTCAGGGGTTCAAAGATTTGTCGAAGTTCCTTCACATACTGTTCCGGACGCATCATAGCCGGGCTGTAATGGGTTAACCACATTTCTTTTGGCTGTGCTTTCGCACCTATTTCTGCTGCCTCCGTCATCATCATGTGCCGATTGGCGCGGGCTTTGGACTTCTTATCCGCCTCCCCATACATGCCTTCACAGATGAAAAGATCCGCATCCTTGGCCGCTTCCACAATCCTCTCCGTGGGACGAGTATCCGTCGTATAGGTGACCTTCAGTCCCTTGCGACTTTCTCCTAATACCATATCCGGAGTAAATACCTTTCCTTCCCATTCCACGGTTTCTCCCTTTTGCAAAGGATTCCAAAATTTTAATGGAATATTCTGTGCCTTCGCTCGCTGTGCATCAAATTTGCCTTTGCGGTGAACTCGCATGGAATAACCATAACAAGGAACGGAATGATTCACTTTATAAGCATCGATGGTAAATCCATCAAACTCAATACTTTCTTCATCCCCCATAATTTCATGGAACTGAATCTCAAAAGGAAGTCCCGGTGCGATCACTCGTAAAGAATTAACCACCTGAGCCAGCCCCTTAGGACCAATCATTAACAGTGGGGTCGTCTTTTCCGCATTTCCCATGGATAAAAAGAGTCCCGGCAGTCCACTCACATGGTCCGCATGAAAATGGGTAATACAGATAATATCGATGGGATTGACAGAAATCCCCTTCTCTTTAATGGCAATCTGTGTGCCCTCTCCTGCATCAATCAGGATCTGTTTTCCATTATAGCGTAACATCAACGCTGTTAACCACCGGTTGGGTAATGGCATCATGCCCCCCGTTCCCAGTAAGCATACATCTAACATGTTTCTTTCCTCATTACAATTCCGTTCTCCACGGGTCTCTCATAAAAATTCTTCCGAATTCCTAACTGTTCAAATCCCGCCTTCTCATATAAACCAATGGCCGCCCCATTACTTTCCCGAACTTCCAAGAAATAGGAATGCATGCCTCTAAGAGTGCCTTCCTTCTCCAGTCCTTCCAGTAACGCAAGGCCAATTCCCTGTCTGCGGCCCTCCATGGAAACTGCCACCTGTACAATCTCCACTTCATCCATGGCACACCACGCGCCAAGATATCCTAAAATCTTCTCTTCCCTGGCCATCACCAGGTAAATCGTATTCTCTCGCTGCAAAGCATCATAGAATGCCTTGCGACTCCAGGGCATGGAAAAATATGCTTCTTCCAGTAATGCTACCGCTTCCACATCATTTGCAACCATGGGGCGTAGCACCAAATCCTCCCCACTAGCCATGGGCTTCCTCCTTTAATTTCGCTTCCCGTTCCCGTTCCGCCTGGGATGCCCTTAAGTAATTCGGCAAATGTTCTCTCGCCTCTTCCACTTTTCCTTCCTTCATATAGGAAAGGCCAAGGGAAGCCACTGCTGCAGCACGGGGCCGATTACAATGCACCGGTGCCACCTGATAAGGAACCTGCAAATGTTCCTTCACATATGCTAAATTCACGTCCAGCCCATCTCCAAGAAGGATGACCGGCTTTCCTAAGGAATTTAATTCTTCCACCACATCCGCAATGAGCGCAAGGGTCTGTCCCCGGTGAATGATAAATTCCTGCTGATTTTCATAAATTCCAGAATAAACCTGGGTTCTTCTTGCATCCATCATGGGTACGATGTAAGAATCCCCACCCATGATCTGATAAGCCATGGCATCCATCGTAGGAATATGAATCAGGGGCTTATTTAAGGCAAGTCCAAGGCCCTTGGCTGTAGCTGAGCCGATTCGAAGGCCTGTAAACGAGCCGGGACCACCGGATACCGCAATGGCATCCAACTGACTAAGCTCCGTCTCCGTCATCTTCACAATCTCATCCAACATGGGTAACAGTGTCTGAGAATGGGTCTTTTTATGACATACGGTATATTCTGCCTCCACTACATCCTCCGTAACCAGTGCTACGGAAGCCACCATGGAGGAACTTTCAATTCCTAAAATCTTCATGTACTGCCTGCTTTCTATTCCAATCCTTCCACCATTCCGGTAATGGTAATGGTTCGATAATCAAAGCCCTTCTTTAGGTCCTTGGCAATTTCTATGGTAATGGTTTCCGGCGGCATCAAATCTTCGATTAAATTGGCCCATTCCACCAGGCATACCCCATCCCCATAAAAATATTCTTCATATCCAAGTTCGTCCATCTCCGACTCATCTCCGATGCGATATACATCAAAATGATATAGAGGAAGACGACCGGATTCATAAATCTGGATCAAGGTAAAGGTGGGGCTATTAACAATCTCCGTAATTCCCAAGCCCTCTGCAAGACCCTGGGTAAATACGGTCTTTCCCACACCCAGATCCCCCACCAGGGAAATAATGCTTCCCGGGGTTATTTTTGCGCCGATTTGATATCCAAGATTTCTGGTATCCTCCGGCTTCGTACTTTCCAATGTTTTTGTGGTCATGTATCCTACCTACAATCTATTCTTGGCAATGGGTGAATCCTTTAATAGATTCACTAAGACATCTAACTGTTCTCCAATCTCCCGCTTTGGAAGAATATAGGCTCTCACCTTGCTCACATAGAGTACGATGGATTTGCCCGTATCCACACAGGAGCGAATTTCTTCAAGGGGTACTTCCACCGTCTGCTCCTCCTGGGAGAGGGTTAATAACTCGGAAGTAATCCTATAATGCAGGGATTTTTGAAAAGAAGGAGTTAACTTCACCTGCTGGTAGGACTTTACCCAGATCCGTAAAGGAGTAATTAATGTAAAAAATACTCCAAGTCCACCCGTTGCTATAATATAGGTGAGATTGGCATGACTCTTCATGGCCCAGGCACATACAATGAGTAATACCACTCCCAAAATCACTGTAAGGATTCCTTCCATATGTCTGTAATTGTGGTAAAGATTGTAATCATACAGATCTTCCCCACGCATTGTTACATCGAATTCCACCATTGCTTTTTTCTAATCCTATCCTAATTCACTTACTTTTGACTCTTTAATGCTTCGGCAAGCATCTTTTCCATAGCGGTCATTGGACGGGACCCACGATTGTTTGGAGCCTTTAAGCCCTTCTTCTCGTTCTTTGGATTCCGATTGGACTGGGAATTGCCACCCTTGCCGCTACGATCGTTATTACGATTGTCCTGCTTTGGCTGGTTCTTTTTCGCATTGCCATGAGCACCATCCACACTGCGCTCGGTGGTTGCGTTCTCCTCTAAGATCATGGATAACTGAATTCTCTGCTTCTTCTCATCCACACTTAACACGCGTACTTCCACAATATCTCCAACGCTTACCACATCCAATGGATGCTTTACAAAGCCACTTGCTGACATCTGGGAAATATGAACCAAACCATCCTGATGTACACCGATATCCACAAAGGCACCAAAATCAATTACATTACGAACCGTACCCTTTAAGATCATGCCCGGCTTCAAATCCTTAATCTCCATAACATCCGTACGAAGAATTGGCTTTGGCATCTCATCACGAGGATCACGTGCAGGTTTCTCTAATTCCTTCACAATATCCTCCAGGGTTAATTCACCGATTCCCAGTTCCTCCGCCATATGAGGATGATTCTTTAACTGCTTTCCGATACCTGCAAGTTCACCATTGGTAATGGAGTTCATATCATAACCAAGAATCTCTAATAACTTCTTGGCAGCCTCGTAGCTTTCCGGATGCACACTGGTAGCATCTAATGGATTATCCCCACCGGAGATTCTCATAAATCCGGCACACTGCTCGAAGGCCTTCGGACCAAGCTTAGCAACCTTTAATAACTGCTTACGATTGGTGAAACGACCATTCTCTTCACGATAGGTAACGATATTTTTGGCAATCACCTTGGTCACACCGGAAATATATTCTAAGAGGGATGCGGATGCAGTATTCAAATCCACACCAACCTTATTCACACAATCTTCCACCACATCCGTTAAGGTCTCGGATAACTTCTTCTGATTCATATCATGCTGATACTGACCAACACCAATGGCCTTTGGATCAATCTTTACCAGTTCTGCCAAAGGATCCTGAAGACGACGCGCGATGGAAACCGCACTACGCTGTGCCACATCAAAATCAGGGAATTCTTCCGTTGCAAGCTTACTTGCAGAATATACGGAAGCACCTGCCTCACTAACGATGATATATTCCACAGGAACATCTAATTCCTTCAATAATTCCACAATCACCTGCTCGGATTCTCTCGATGCGGTACCATTACCCACAGAGATTAAGGAAACATTGTATTTCTTAATTAATTTGGTTAATTCTGCCTTGGACTCCTGGATCTTATTATGTGGCATGGTTGGGTAAATTACCTTGGTATCTAATACCTTACCCGTTGGATCCACTACTGCAAGCTTACATCCTGTACGGAATGCAGGGTCCCATCCAAGAACGGTCCTTCCTTCAATTGGAGGCTGCATTAAGATCTGTACCAGATTCTTACCGAAGACCTTAATCGCACCGTCTTCTGCGGTCTCGGTTAAAGTATTACGAATCTCACGCTCAATGGCAGGAGCAATCAGACGATCATAAGCATCTGCAATCGCTGCCTTTAATAATACTCCGGTATTCTCATGGTCATTCATAAGAATCTGCTTTTCCAGATAACCAAGAACCTTCTCCACAGGGGCAACCACCTTCACGGTTAACACCTTCTTAGCCTCACCACGGTTCAATGCAAGAATACGATGGCCCACAATCTTTGCAATCGCTTCTTCGAATTCATAATACTGTTCAAATACACCATCCGCGTCAGCTTCTTTATCCTTCACGCTACTTACAATGGTGCCTTCCTTGGTGGTCAAATCACGAATATAGGTTCTAAAGTCAGCAGTTTCAGAAATTCCTTCTGCAATAATATCCAACGCACCAGCGATGGCTTCTTTCACATTCTTAACACCCTTCTCTTCCGAAACGTAGCTTTCTGCAATGGTTTCGATGGCATCCTGGGTTTCCTGCGCACGGATCAGATCTGCTAAAGGCTCCAATCCCTTCTCCTTCGCTACGGATGCACGGGTCTTTCTCTTTGGACGATATGGAAGATAGAGATCCTCTAATAATACCATGGTCTCTGCTGCCATAATCTTGGCCTTTAATTCTTCTGTTAACGCACCCTGTTCTTCAATACTTGCAAGAATGGTGGCACGACGATCTTCCAATCCACGAAGATAGGTCAAACGCTCATCTAAATTACGCAACACTTCATCATTTAACGCTCCCGTTACTTCCTTACGATAACGAGCAATGAAAGGAATGGTATTTCCCTCGTCAATCAGCTTAACGGTTGCATCTACCTGGCTAACCTTAATTCCTAATTCTTCCGCAAGCTTCGCATTGATATTCATAAACAACCTCTCTCTTATGCCCACGTCCCCATGACTCCATGGAAGACCCTGCACATTAACTATAATTTAACAATTTATTATACCCTATTTAGTGGTACATTTCAAGGAATAAAAAAAGGCCGCAACAGCCGTAGCTGTGCGGTCTATTCCATATTTTTCGAAAGATTTTACTCCCCTAAATATGCCTTTTTGATGGAATCATCATTCAATAATTCTGAGGCCTTTCCTTCCATGGTGATGGAACCGGTCTCTAAGACATAGGCACGATCTGCAATGGATAATGCTTTCTTCGCATTCTGCTCCACAAGAAGAACGGTCTTTCCTTCGGATGCAATCTGTTCGATGATATCAAAGATTTCATTCACGAAGATTGGGGAAAGTCCCATGGATGGTTCATCCATTAAGACAATCTTTGGCTGGGACATTAACGCACGTCCCATGGCAAGCATCTGCTGCTCACCACCGGATAAGGTTCCTGCCAACTGATTACGACGTTCCTTCAGTCTTGGGAAATGATCGTATACCATGGCTAAGGTATCCTCGATCTCCTTCTTATCCTTACGGGTATAAGCACCCATCTTTAAATTCTGATATACGGATAATTCCGCAAATACTCTACGTCCCTCCGGTACATGGGCCATACCCATGGATACGATCTTATGGGCTGGAACTTTGGTAATATCCACTCCATTAAACATAATGGAACCCTTCTTTGGTGTTAACAGACCGCTGATGGTATGTAAGGAAGTGGTTTTACCTGCACCATTGGCACCGATTAGGGCAATAATCTCGCCTTCATTAACTTCTAAGGAAATTCCCTTAATTGCCTGGATCATTCCATAATAGACTTCAATGTCCTTCACTTCAAGCATTGCCATGACTCTTCCTCCTTACTCTCCAAGATATGCTTTAATGACTTCTGGATTATTTAATACATCCGCAGTTTTTCCCTGGGCTAATACCTTACCAAAATTGAGTACGGTCAGCTCCTCGCAGATTCCAGATACCAGTTTCATATCATGTTCAATTAAAAGGATGGTCATATCAAAGGTATCCCTTACAAAACGAATGGTCTTCATTAATTCCAGGGTTTCATTCGGATTCATACCTGCAGCAGGCTCATCTAACAGAAGAAGCTTTGGTCCCGTGGCAAGTGCACGGGCAATCTCTAACTTTCTCTGCTTTCCATAAGGAAGATTCTCCGCTGTAGTGTCCGCATCCTGATCCAGATCAAAGACCTTCAATAATTCCAAAGCTTTCTGATTCATTTGCTCTTCTACCTTAAAGTAGGAAGGCAGACGAAGAATGCTCGCTAAGGTGGAATAATGATACTGATTATGCAGTCCCACCTTCACATTATCTAATACGGATAATTTCTTAAAAAGACGAATATTCTGGAAGGTACGGGCAATTCCTGCCTGATTGATTTCCACGGTCTTCTTTCCAGTGATATCCTTGCCATCTAAGAAAATCTTTCCTTCCGTTGGACGATAGACACCGGTTAACATATTAAATACTGTGGTTTTACCAGCACCATTTGGTCCGATCAAACCATATAACTGTCCTTTTTTAATGGATAGATGGAAGCCATCCACCGCATGAAGACCACCAAAGATGATGGTCAGATCTTTTACTTCAAGTAATTCCATGATTATGCTACCTCCTTCTTCGTTGAATCCGGAGTTTTCTTCCACTTCGCCTTCACCTTTTCACGGAATGCAAGAGCGGATGGAGCCCAGTTAAAGAGCATTACTACAATTAAGATCACCGCATAAATCAACATACGATAGTCATTTAAGAAACGAAGTAATTCCGGTAAAATGACTAACAATGCGGCTGCGAACACGGAACCACGGATATTACCAATACCGCCAAGAACCACATATACTAAGATCATAATGGACATATTATAACCAAAATTCTTAGAAGTGGACATTAAGGTATTCAGATTGTGAGCATAGAGCACACCTGCGATTCCTGAAAGAGCTGCAGAGATGGAGAAGGCAATTAACTTATACTTGGTAATATTAATGCCCACACTTTCTGCCGCGATCAGATTATCACGAATGGCCATAATTGCACGACCATCCCTGGAATTTACCAGATTATTCACAATAATTAATGTTACTAATACTAAGATGACACCAATCACGAAATTCGAATCGTTAGGAGTACCGGTAATTCCCTGCGCTCCCTTAATGATTACTTCTCCGTCCTTTTCCAGTCCCAGGGACATGGTATCCTGTAAGGAAAAATGTAAGCCCTTGCTATCCCGGCCCACATATAATACTGCTGCCACATTCTTAATAATCTCACCAAATGCTAAAGTAACAATGGCAAGGTAGTCACCCTTTAAGCGAAGTACGGGAAGACCTATTAAGAAACCAATCAGTGCACTAAAGCCCACACCAAGGATCAGTGCCAAAGTAAAACGGATCCATGCAACAGGAATGGTACTTGCCATGAGCTTAGAAAAGAACGCACTCACAAATGCACCTACGCACATGAAACCTGCATGACCAATACTTAATTCACCAAGAATTCCTACACAAAGATTTAATGCAACCGCAAGAATGACATAGGCACATACAGGAACCAACAGACCACTCATCAGACTGGACATATTTCCCGTAGCATCCATCACTCCTGCAATCAAAGCAACTACAAGAACCATTGCATAGGTAATATAATTTTGCTTGCTTGTTTTTGACATCTTTAATAATTTCTTCATCATGACACCCCCTTACACCTTTTCCTGGATATTCTTGCCAAGAATACCGGTAGGCTTCACCAGAAGTACCACAATCAAAATACCGAATACAATGGCATCGGACAACTTCGAAGAAATATATGCTTTACTTAAAATCTCAATGATTCCAAGAATAATACCACCAATTAATGCTCCCGGTACGGAACCAATACCACCAAATACCGCAGCAACGAAAGCCTTAATACCCGGCATGGAACCAGTATATGGAGTCAGGGTTGGATATGCGGAGCAAAGCAGTGCACCTGCAATTGCAGCAAGTCCCGATCCAATAGCAAATGTTAAAGAAATGGTTGCATTCACATTAATACCCATCAACTGGGCTGCGCCCTTATCTTCGGATACCGCAAGCATGGCCTGACCTGCCTTGGTCTTATTGATAAATAAAACTAAAGCGCCCATGATAATAAAACAGGTAATGACGGTAACTACTACTTCACCGGAAATTACCACCTGTCCATCAAATAAATGAATGGCAGGAACGGTTACTACAGAAGTAAATGCCTTGGTACTGGAACCAAAGATTAATAATGCAGCATTCTGCAATAAATAGCTGACACCAATGGCCGTAATGAGTACAGCCAAAGAAGAGCCCGCATTACGAAGTGGCTTGTAGGCCACCTTTTCGACAAGAATACCTAATAAGGTACATAATACTACTGCAATGACAATACTTGGAAGTGGTGCAAGACCCAGAGTTGCTACTGCCACATAAATGATGTAACCACCCACCATGATGATATCACCATGTGCGAAATTCAACATCTTCGCAATACCATATACCATGGTATAGCCAAGTGCAATAATCGCATAAATGCTTCCTAAACTTATTCCATTAATAAAATATGATAAAAATTGCATTTTATTACCCCACCGACTTCGTGAAATTTTCAATACGGGTTACATCATACCATAAAACCCAAAAAAGTGAAACAAAAAGGGGGTTTATTTTCATAAACCCCCGTTAGTTCAAGCCTATTTTAGATTCTAAATCGAATCAATTGTCTTGGGAAATTTCGGAATTATTTCTCGAATGGAACATACTCACCATTCTTGATTACCATGGCCTTAGGGCTCTTAGAAACTTCACCGGACTCAACCCAAGTCATAGCTGCACCAGTTACACCATCGAAAGAGATCTTAACGATTTCCTTCTTTAATGCTTCACAGATATCAGAAGTGGACATATCTGGTGTAAGGTTACCGGACTCGATCATAGCCTTTAAAAGGTATACTGCATCATAAGCATCTGCACCGAACTGGTTAGGAACTTCTCCATTGTAAGCCTTCTTATATGCTTCCACAAAAGCAACAGTCTTCTCATCGGTAGAAGTTGCTACGAATGGAGTAAGAAGAAGAACACCTTCTGCAAGGGACTTATCAAAGTTCTCTACACTAAGGATTCCGTCTAAACCATCGCAACCAAAGAACTGTACATCATAACCTAAAGTCTTAGCCTGGTTAAGAATTAAAGCTGCTTCGTTATAGTAGATTGGTAAGAATACAAGGTCTGCACCGTTGTTCTTAGCATCCTGTAACTGTACGGAAAAGTCAGTCTTGTTATCAGCGGTGAATGCACCAACGGATACGATTTCAAAAGACTGATTGGCTGCTTCTTCAGCAAACTTCTCATAAATACCAGTAGAATATACATCGGAGCTGTCATAGATTACAGCAACCTTGGTAGCAAGAGCATTCTCGCCGATGTACTGTGCAGAAGCGATACCCTGGTTAGGATCGGTAAAGCAAATCTGGTATACATTGGTATTACCATTCACAACATCGGTAGAAGATGCGGATGGAGTAACCTGGAACATATTATCTGCAGAAGTCTTAGCAACAGTTGCTACACAAGCACCGGAAGTAGTTGTTCCTACGAATAACTGCATACCCCAGTCCTTTAAAGTATTATAAGCATTAACGGCCTTCTCAGCATCTGCCTCATCATCCTGTCCGTTAAACTCGATCTGATATCCATTAATACCACCAGCTGCATTGATCTCATCACAAGCAAGCTTCGCAGAATTAACAACATTGGTACCATATACTGCAGCACCACCAGTAAGAGGACCGGTAGAACCAATCTTCCATACTAATGCATCGCTTGTTGTATTGGTAGCTGAACCACTATTACTGGTTGTTGCGGTATTAGAGTTTCCACAAGCAACACTGGATAATGCCATACCTGCAACAAGTGCAAGAGACACAACCTTCTTTACTACACTCTTCATAAACATTCCTCCTTTATAGCTTCTCTAGAAGCATATATGTGTTTTATCATATCGAAAAATCCGAATTTGTCAAGTTTTTCCATCCTATTTTAAATATTTTTTTAAATATTGACCCGTATAGGATTTCTTCACCTTACTGATTTCTTCCGGTGTACCGGTGGCAATTACTGTACCACCTCTGGCACCACCTTCCGGTCCCATATCAATAATATAGTCCGCGGTCTTAATCACATCCAGATTATGCTCAATGACCACAACCGTATTACCACCCTCCGTTAATTTCTGGAGGATCTCCACCAATTTATGCACATCTGCAAAATGTAATCCCGTGGTTGGCTCATCTAGAATATAGATGGTCTTTCCCGTACTTCGTCTACTAAGTTCCGTCGCTAATTTAATACGCTGGGCCTCACCACCGGAAAGCTCCGTGGATGGCTGACCAAGTTTAATATAGGAAAGTCCCACATCATATAAGGTCTGAATCTTGTTCTTCACGGATGGCACATTTTCAAAGAAGGTCAGTGCCTCTTCCACGGTCATATTCAAAACTTCATAGATATTCTTGCCCTTATATAAAACTTCCAGGGTTTCTCTGTTATAACGCTTTCCCTGACAGACTTCACATGGCACATACACATCCGGTAAGAAATGCATCTCAATCTTATTGATTCCATCGCCGGAGCAGGCCTCACAACGTCCACCCTTCACATTGAAGGAGAATCTTCCCTTCTTATAACCACGCTGCTTCGCATCCGTGGTGGAGGCGAAAAGATCCCGGATCATATCAAAGACGCCGGTATAGGTGGCCGGATTGGATCTTGGAGTACGTCCGATCGGGCTCTGATCAATATTAATCACCTTATCTAATTTCTCCATGCCAAGAATGGCATCATGTTCTCCAGGAATGCAATGAGCACGATTCAAGGTCTTAGAAAGCTGCTTATTTAAGATTTCATTCACCAGGGAACTCTTTCCCGAACCGGATACACCGGTCACACAGGTAAAGACACCCAGTGGAATATCCACGGTCACATTCTTTAAATTATTCTTTCTGGCCCCCTTTACCGTAAGGAAATCCTTCGGTTTACGACGCTTCTTAGGTACTGGAATGGACAATTCTCCAGAAAGATACTTACCGGTAATGGAGGCAGGATTCTTCATTAAATCCTCGGCAGTACCCGTAGCTACCACTTCTCCACCATGTTCGCCGGCTCCTGGACCAATATCCACAATATAGTCCGCAGCACGCATGGTATCCTCATCATGTTCCACCACAAGGACTGTGTTACCAAGGTCTCGCAGATGGGTAAGGGTTCCAAGTAATTTATCATTATCCCTCTGATGCAGACCAATACTTGGCTCATCAAGGATATAGGCAACACCCACTAAGCCGGAACCAATCTGGGTGGCAAGACGAATTCGCTGTGCTTCTCCTCCGGAAAGCGTTCCTGTGGCTCTTGCCAGGGTTAAATAATCCAATCCCACATCCATTAAAAACTGGATCCTTGCCCGGATTTCCTTTATAATCTGGCCACCGATGAACATCTGACGATTGGTCAAGGTAAGATTTTCCAAGAAATGATGGAAATCTTCAATGGACATGGTGGTCATCTCATAGATATTCTTATTCGCTATGGTAACCGCAAGGCTCTCCTTCTTAAGACGCTGTCCCTCACATTCGGTACATGGGGTAATCTCCATAAAGGTTTCATATTCTGCCTTCGCAGACTCGGAGAAGGTTTCCCGATAGCGCTGTTCCACATTCTTTAATAAACCATCGAAGGCAATATCATACACGCCTTCTCCGCGCTGTCCCTTATAATACACCTTCACCACATGACCATCCGTACCATGGACAATAATGTCCCGGATCTTCTTAGGATAATCCTTAAATGGCGTATCTAACGAAAATCCATATTCCTTGCAAAGGGCATTCATAATGGCTCTACTAAAGCTTCCCTCATCCTTCACGGACTGCCATCCAGGAACAATAATGGCTCCCTCATCAATACTTAAGGACTCATCCGGAATCATGAGACGAAGATCAAATTCCATCTTATATCCAAGACCCGCACATACGGGGCAGGCACCGAAGGGATTATTGAAGGAAAAGCTTCTTGGCTCCACTTCTGCAATACTGATCCCACAGTCCGGACAGGCAAAACTCTGACTATAATGCAGTTCTTCCCCATCCACAACATCCACTGTAAGAAGTCCGTCGGAAAGCTTCATCACATTCTCGATGGAATCCGTCATACGCTTCTCGATGCCCTCTTTAATCACGAGTCGATCCACAATAATATCAATATTATGTTTCTTATTCTTATCTAAGGTTATTTCTTCCGATAATTCGTAGATGCTGCCATCCACTCTGGCACGCACATAGCCACTCTTCTTGGCACTTTCTAATAATTTCTGATGCTCACCCTTACGGCCGCGAACCACCGGGGCCAACAACTGAATCTTCGTACGTTCTGGCAGTTCCATTAACTGGTCCACAATCTGATCCACGGTCTGCTTATAGATTTCACGACCACATTTTGGACAATGGGGAATACCAATTCTTGCATATAAAAGTCTCAGATAATCGTAAATCTCCGTTACTGTACCAACCGTGGAACGGGGATTTCGATTGGTGGATTTTTGATCAATGGAAATAGCAGGGGACAATCCCTCAATACTTTCCACATTGGGCTTTTCCATCTGACCAAGGAACATTCTGGCGTAGGAGGAAAGGGATTCCATGTATCGTCTCTGTCCTTCGGCATAGATGGTATCAAAGGCCAGGGAGGATTTTCCGGAACCGGAAAGTCCCGTTAATACTACTAACTGATCCCTGGGAATATCCACATTCACATTCTTTAGATTATGTTCATTGGCTCCACGAATGCGGATAAATTTCTGTGTTGCATCATATTCGATGCGATTCTTACTCATAACTTACCTCACTTTAATGTGCAATTTCCTGCAATTGCTTTCTAATTTCTACTAAACGATCTCGAAGTTCTGCTGCCTTCTCAAATTCCAGTTCCACAGCATATTTGTGCATCTTCTTCTCCAATTCCGCAGAAAGCTTGGTTAATTCCTTCTCGTTCATGGACTCTAAATCCTTCTCCTCGGTGGAAGCTTCCACTTCCGCCATACGGGAAATACTGATCAGATCCCGGACAGCTTTTTGAATACTCTTTGGCGTAATTCCATGTTCCTTATTGTAGGCATCCTGGATACTACGACGTCGCTCCGTCTCCTCAATAGCCTCCCGCATAGAATCCGTCATCTGATCCGCATACATAATGACATGACCATTCACATTTCTTGCGGCACGGCCGATGGTCTGAATTAAGGAAGTCTTGGACCGAAGGAAGCCCTCCTTATCCGCATCCAAAATCGCCACCAGGGTAATCTCAGGAATATCCAGTCCCTCTCGTAACAGGTTAATTCCCACCAGTACATCAAAGATTCCCATACGCATATCCCGAATAATCTTACCTCGTTCCAGGGTATCAATATCGGAGTGGAGGTAGCGCACTTTAATCCCCAGTTCCTTCATATACTGGGTAAGGTCCTCCGCCATATTCTTGGTCAGGGTGGTAATTAATACCTTATTCCCCGCTGCCACTTCCTTATTCACTTCACTTACTAAATCATCAATCTGACCTTCCACAGGACGCACATCCACCTTGGGATCAAGTAATCCCGTAGGGCGAATAATCTGCTCCACCCGCATCAGTTCATGCTCCTCCTCATAGGTGGAAGGAGTTGCTGAGACGAACATCATCTCACTAATCTTACTTTCAAATTCCGTAAAATTTAACGGACGGTTGTCCAAGGCCGATGGAAGTCGAAAGCCATATTCCACAAGGGTGGACTTTCTTGAACGGTCTCCGGCATACATGCCTCGCACCTGAGGAATGGTCATATGGGACTCATCCACAATAATTAAGAAATCATCTGGAAAATAATCCATCAAAGTATAGGGAGGAATGCCTGCTTCTAGTCCTGACAAATGTCTGGAATAATTCTCAATTCCAGAGCAAAATCCCGTCTCCCGCATCATCTCAATATCAAAATTCGTGCGTTCTTCAATACGCTGGGCCTCAATTAACTTATCCTCGCTCTTAAAGAACTTCACCCGTTCCTTTAACTCTTCCTGAATCGCCCCAATAGCCTTCTCCATCTTCTCCGGAGAAACCACATAATGGGAGCCTGGGAAGATCGCCACATGATCCACATAATCCTTCACATTGCCCGTTACCGCATCAATCTCTGCGATTCGCTCAATCTCATCGCCAAAAAACTCCACACGAATGGCAGTATCGGAAGAATAAGCAGGAAAGACTTCGATGGTATCCCCATGAACCCGGAAGGTACCACGCTTAAAGTCCATGTCATTTCGATCATATTGAATGGAAATCAACTTCTCAATCAGTTCATTCCAATCCTTGGTCATACCGGGACGGAGGGAAATTACCATCTCCTTATAGTCAATGGGCGCACCCAGTCCATAGATACAGGACACGGAGGCCACAATAATAACATCCTTCCGCTCCGAAAGGGCTGCCGTGGCAGAGTGACGCAATTTATCAATCTCATCATTAATGGCGGAGTCCTTGGCAATATAGGTATCCGACTGAGGAACATAGGCCTCCGGCTGATAATAATCATAGTAGGATACAAAATATTCCACCGCATTCTCCGGAAAGAATTCCTTCATTTCCCCATATAACTGAGCCGCTAAGGTCTTATTATGGGCAATCACCAAAGTGGGTTTATTCAGTGCAGCAATCACGTTCGCCATGGTAAAAGTCTTACCAGAACCTGTCACACCAAGTAAGGTCTGAAATTGATTGCCTTCTTGAAATCCTTTCACCAGGGCTTCAATGGCCTGGGGCTGATCCCCAGTCGGCTGATATTCTGAATGTAATCGAAATTCCATGGCTTCCCCTTTCTATTCGACGTAGCAATATTTACTATGGGGTAGTATATCATTCTTCTAAGGGGATGTCCACGGCTTTTAGAACATTTGTTCGTGCATATAATTGAGTACAATCTAATAAAACCCCTCCAGGAATTCCCGGAGAGGTTTTGCTTCTTATACTTCTTTGATTTTGTAATGATCTTACCCTTTATTGGCATTTACTGAGCCATACGCTTCTTTAGCTCTTCGATTCCAGCCTGTAACTGGTTGTCCTCTTCATGGGATACAATGGAAGCATACTCGCCCTCATCCAGGCTCACTTCCACATCCGGTGCAATACCCGTCTTATGGATGCATTCCCCATTCGGAGTATAATACTTGGCCATGGTTACCTTAATTCCCGTACCATCACGCAGGGAAAAGAGCTGCTGCACAATTCCCTTTCCAAATGTGGTTTCACCCACCACTGTGGCCACTCCATAATCTCGAACCGCACCCGTGAATAACTCCGAAGCACTGGCACTATTGCCATTCACCAGAACTACCATTGGAAAATTATATTTGGCATCCTGCTCGCCATTATAGTCTTCACGATTTCCGGCCTTATCCACAAGATAAGTATAATTGCCCTTAGGAAGAAGAAGATCCAACATTCCAACCACGGTACTTAAATTACCACCCGGATTATCTCGAAGATCCACGATAATTCCCTTGGCGCCTTGATTTTCCAAAGCGGTTAATGCTTCGTCGAACTGATCCGTAGTAATCACATCAAACTGAGAAACTCCCACATAACCCATGTCCTGGGATAACATCTCGTATTCCACCGTTTCCACTTCGATCTTTCTTCGTTCCACCGTAACGGTATAATTCTCCTTAAGCGATGGGCGATAGAGGGTAATATCCACCGTGGTGCCCTCTTCTCCTCGAATCATGGCAACCACTTCATCGATGTCCATTCCCTGAACGTCCACTTCCCCTACGGAAATAATCACATCATCCGGTTCAATGCCCGCTTCATAACCGGGGCCAGAGGTATATGGCTTTACCACGCGCACCGCTTTGGTTTCTGGGTCCTGTTGAACCACCACGCCGATTCCGTAATATACACCTTCGCTGGATTCCATTAAATCCGAAAATGCTTCTTCATCATAATAAGCAGTATAAGGATCTCCTAAGGCAGCAAGCATGCCTTCCATGGCACCATCCACCAAATCCTCTTCCTCATACTCTTCCAGATAATACTTATCCACAATGGATTTAATATATCCGCCCTTCGAGGTAAGACTCTCATAAAATACGGATTCTTCTTCCTTCGAAGACTTCCCAGCACTTGCGCCAGAAGATGTGGAATTCCCATTGTTAGAAATCACACCGGAAAGATCCGGACCCGGACCAAAACTAATCCAATCAAATCCCCAGGCCAGTAAGAATGCTAACCCGGCACCGATGATTGTACCAAGAATTCCTAGAAGAATTCCTCTTGAAAATGTTTTTCCATTCTCCTCGTTCATATTCATTCCTCGCATCCTGTATCAATCTTTAATAGAACTGCATTGCATCATAGGCCACATCGTTGATACGTACTTCAAAATGAAGATGAGGGCCGGTACTCCAACCCGTAGAACCAACATAACTAATGGTCTGTCCTGCGCTCACCGCCTGACCTTCACTGACCGCAAGACTACTATTATGATAGTAGCGGGTGGAAATTCCATCACCATGACTAATTACAACATAATTACCCATACTTGCATTAAAACCAGCTGCGGTAACCAAGCCGGAAGCCGCTGCCACTACAGGAGTTCCTGTTGGCGCTGCAATATCCGTACCACGATGTGGTGCGGAATAAGAACCAGTCACCGGATCCACTCGACTTAGGGAGAATCCGGAACTGATGGTATGACTACTTGGACAAGGCCATAATAATAAGGTCTTAGAATAGAGTGCAGACTGTGTTGCCACCGCATTGGCGCGAATCAACTGTTCCGCATTATATTTGGCTGTGAGGGAACTGATTAAAGCATCCAATTCTTCCTGCGCTTTTTCCAATTCCTTCTCTTTCTTTTCATAGGCCGCCCGATTCTTCTGTAATTCCGTAATTTCTTGATTCTTTGCGTCGATTAGTAACTGAACGGAAGCTTGCTGGGTTTCTAACTCTGCCTTAACATCTTCAAGTTCCGCTTCTTCCCGTTCCAAATCTGCTTTAATGACCTCAATCTCTTCCTTGGTGGCCACATATTCTTCCAGTTTCTGACGATCATATTCCGTGATCTTGGACACATATTCCGCCTGATTTAACAGATCAGAAATGCTAGAAGCAGTGAGTACTGCCGCCAGAACACTGTTATCATTATTCTCATAACTGTATTTAATACGGAGTTTCATGGCATCATACTGCTCCTGCTCCCGCTGCTGGGCAGCATTAAGCATCTCCGTACTCAAGGCAATCTGCTCATTCTTTAAATCAATGGAATGATTGGTATTCACAATCTGAGAAGCCAGATCTTCCATCTCTCCATCCAAGGCATCAATATATTCCTGGGTATCGGCGATACTATTTTTCAGGCTGGTAATGGTGGCTTCCACCGCCTTCAGCTGATTGGCCAAATCCTTGCCCTGGCTCTTGGCAGAATCCAGTTCCTGCTTGGTCTGCAGAATGGATGTAGTAGACTGTGTTTCCGCGGTGGCCTGCGAGGTTTCGGTTGTGTTAGAATTGGTATCACTACTAGCCGCTGCGGTAGTTTCCGTTGTAGCCGCGGTGGTGGTACTTTCCGTCGTAGTTGCCAGGATCGTGTTACTCTGAGTGGTGATCAAAACCGCTCCAGCACTGATGCAGGCAACAAGTTGCTTCAAAACTTTCACTTCATGCCTCCTAAAACAGGGTGATCAGATCTTTACATGCTTTCTTAAGGTAATGCGGCTTCCGATAAATCCCATGCCAATACCTAAGATTAAAGCAACCGGAATCAGATAGCGGAAAATATCATAGGAGGATAAGAACCAGCTACTGCTTCCAAATAATGTAAATCGAGCCGCAATATACTCGATGACATGATCATATGCAAAATAAAGGATCGCTACTGGAATCGCACTACCGATGAGACCGATAATAATTCCTTCCACGATGAATGGTGCCCGTACAAATGTATCCGTAGCTCCAATTAATTTCATAATGGCAATCTCTTCCTTACGGACGGAGACACCAATGGTAATGGTATTACTAATTAAGAAGATGGATACGCCAAGTAAGATGGCAATAATCGTGATGGATACATATCCGATTAATACTGCGATATCGGAGAGATTATTCGCCGTGGAGGCAGAATAATTCACCTGTCGAATTCCATCCAGACCCTTTAAGAAAGTAACCAGTTCTTCCTGCTTGGATGCATCTTTTAAGTAAATCTCATAGGAAGAAGAACCTTCTAGTGGGTTATCATCTCCAAAGCTATCTGCAGCAGCTTCATATCCTTCAAAATACTGAGCCTTGTAATTTTCCCAAGCCTCATCCGCAGAAGTATATTCTAATCGATCCACTTCCGGACGAATTCGAATATTCTCTCCTAATTTCGTAATTTCTTCATCGGAAATTCCTTCCGTAAAGAATACGGTAACGCAAAGATTCTTTTCCAACTCTGCGAACATAAAACGGAAGTTCATCACTACCGCAAAAAAAGCACCAAATAAAAAGATACATGCTGCAATCGTAATGATGGAAGCAAAGGAGAACATACGATTTCTGTGAATGTTCTTCACACCCTGCTTCATGCAGTATCCCATTGAACTAATTTTCATAGATAACTCCTCCGCCAGCTTTCACATCACTGATAATGGTACCATTATTAATGGTCACCGTACGCTTTTTCATAGCTTCCACAATCTCAATATTATGGGTTACTACCACAACAGTTGTTCCGCGATTGTTGGCTTCTTCCAAGATCTTCATAATTTCCCAGGAATTCTCTGGGTCCAAATTACCCGTAGGCTCATCACATAAGAGGATGGCAGGGTTATTTACCAGGGCACGGGCAATGGCCACACGCTGCTGCTCACCACCGGACAACTCCTTCGGAAATTTTCCATATTTATCCAATAATCCAACCATGGACAGCATGGATAATACCTGTGGTCGAATCTTCTTGGTTGGTGCTTCCACCACTTTCATGGCGAAGGCAATATTATCATAAACACTACGATCTTCTAAGAGACGGAAGTCCTGAAATACAGCACCGATATCTCTTCGAAGGTTACAAAGCTTACTTCTACGAATCTTATTCAAGAAACGCTGATTCACGTAAATCTTTCCAGAGGTAGGCTCCAATTCCTTCATTAACAGACGAATCAAAGTGGACTTACCAGAACCACTGGTACCAACAATGAATACGAATTCGCCTTTTTCAATGTGTAGATTAATATTCTCCAGGGCAGGATTGCCGGACGAATATTTTTTACTAACATTTTCAAGTATAATCATGTAAACTCCTCCAAGCTACAATTTCTGTAACTTTCTTCATTTCCGCTTATTTATCACGGTTCTCCATATATTTCATATACTTTACAACCATGAGGGCAATCTTAAAGGTGATGGCGTCATCAAATACTCTAAGATCCAATCCGGTATTCTTCTGTAATTTATCCAGACGATATACCAAAGTATTACGATGAATATATAACTGTCTGGATGTTTCAGACACATTTAAACTATTCTCAAAGAATTTATTAATGGTAGTAACGGTCTCTTCGTCGAATTCATCAGGACTCTTTCCATCAAAGATTTCCTTAATAAACATCTGGCAAAGTGGTAATGGTAACTGATAAATCAGACGACCAATACCTAAGTTCGCAAATGCTACCACGGACTTCTCGCTATAGAAGATCTTTCCTACATCCAAAGCAAGCTTTGCTTCCTTATAGGATCTGGATACTTCGCGAATATCATTCACAATGGTACCAAAGGCAATATGAGCGCTACTCATGGCTTCCGTATTTAAAGTTCCAAGAATGGCCGTTGCATGCTTCTCCACATCCTCGTAGGTTTCCCCCGGCTTCATCTCACGAACAACAATAATATTCTTCTCATCCACCGCCGTGATAAAATCACGAATTCTAGAAGCAAATAAGGTGCGAACAGTCTCTAGGGCATTCACATCTTTCTCATTCTTGGTCTCAATCAATAACACGATACGCTTTACATCCGTATCGATGTGAAGTTTCTTCGCTCTGGTATAAATATCAACTCGCAGAAGATTATCTAACAGAAGATTCTTGATGAAATTGTCCTTATCGAAACGTTCCTTATATGCTACCAAAAGATTCTGAATCTGGAAGGTTGCCATCTTACCAATGGTATCCACATCATTCCCGGTACCAAGAACTAAAAGCACATATTCCAACTGCTGCTCGTCATATACCTTAAAGAAATGGCATCCGGATACCACCTGGCTATCCGCTGGGGAATTTACAAAATTCACAGATGCCTCACTAAAATTCTCTCCGTCAGAAAAGGTTGTCGCAAGCACGGAGCCATCCGTATCCACAATACAGAAATCAACTCTTGCAATTGCTTTTAATCCATCAATCGTATTCTGAAGAATCTGATTTGAAATCATTCGTCTTCTCCCTTCGTTTATGAACAATCTAACGTTTCACTTACTTTCGTGCGCATAGTATTTCATATTGACACACTACCTTATATAATAAGACATTTTTCTCAAAAATAAAAGAGGAAATGTATCATTGCTGATACATTCCCTCCTGTTATATCATCGTTATGCAATTTTAGAAAATGGAAACAAATTATCTACCGATAATCTTCTCAGTTTCCTTATCAAACAGATGGATCTTAGAAAGATCAATAGCAAATCTAACTGGATCGCCAGGTCTAACTGTTGTACGTGGATGAACACGAGCGGTACAGTTGAACTGATCGATATCGAAGTATAAGAATACTTCTGCACCTAACATTTCGTATACACGAACGGTTGCATCGATTACAGCATCACCATTAGCAGCGATTACATCTGCATCATCATGTAAATCTTCTGGACGAACACCAAGAACGATTACCTTACCTACATAACCACCATCAACTAAAGCCTTAGCTTCCTTCTCTGGTAAAGTTACATTGTTATCACCGAAAGAAATCTTAACTGCAGATCCTTCCTGAGAAACCTTAGCATCGATCAAGTTCATCTGAGGTGATCCGATGAAACCTGCAACGAAGAGGTTCTGTGGATAATTGTAAAGGTTATGTGGAGAATCAACCTGCTGAATTACACCATCCTTTAAAACTACGATTCTTGTACCAAGAGTCATAGCCTCTGTCTGGTCATGTGTTACATAGATGATGGTTGTCTCAAGTCTCTGATGAAGCTTTGAGATCTCAATTCTCATCTGTACACGTAACTTTGCATCAAGGTTGGAAAGAGGCTCATCCATAAGGAATACCTTAGGATTACGAACGATTGCACGACCCATGGCAACACGCTGTCTCTGTCCACCGGAAAGAGCCTTTGGCTTACGGTCTAATAAGTGCTCGATATCAAGGATCTTAGCAGCTTCATGAACGAGCTTGTCGATCTCAGCCTTATTCACCTTTCTTAACTTAAGACCAAATGCCATGTTATCATATACTGTCATATGTGGATACAAAGCATAGTTCTGGAATACCATTGCGATATCTCTGTTCATTGGCTCTACGTCATTCACTAACTTATCACCAATCCATAACTCACCTGAGCTAATGTCTTCAAGACCAGCGATCATACGAAGGGTAGTAGACTTACCACATCCTGAAGGTCCTACGAAGATGATGAACTCCTTATCTGCAACTTCAAGGTTGAAATCCTTAACTGCTACGAAGCCGTTAGGATATACCTTACTTACATTTCTTAAAGATAAACTTGCCATAACATACCTCCTAAATTTATGTGACACCAGGTGCCAGATACTTGAATAATAATATAGTATTTCCCATGAAAATACCATATCTCATTTTACCAAAAATAGTCTCGCATTTTGTGTAGAATTGACAAAGGCTTAACATTTTTTAGGTATTATTTCCAAAAGAACTTCCCCATGTTTGGGAATATCCTTGTTCATATTGTTGCTTTCGCCTATTCGCTTTTCAGGGAATAGGTCCCGGTAACAAAGATGATAACATCACTACTTGCCGTAATGGTAGTACTTTCCTCCGCAATTACATAGGAATGGTACTTGGCAAGGCTGTTTCCCACCGGGGTCAATTCTCCCAGGGTCAGGTCCATACAACCCACACCACTACCGGATACACTGGCATTGCCGGAATAGATGACCACTGTACTGCCAGAAAGCAGCTGCAGTGTGGAACCCTTACTAAAATCCACGCGGGTCATAACGCCGGACAGTTCTCCTAACCGCTTATCCAGATAACTTTTCGATACCAATGGGTCACTTACACCACCGGGAGTCTGATCGGCTGCGCCAACTCTCACTCCCCCTGCAAATGCGCCACCAGCGATAATCGCTACTACCGCAATCATCACAAGGAGCCGTCTCCAATGCATTCTGCGCTCCCCTAAATTCTTCATATGCTCTTCCATAGATCTTCTCTCCTATAAAACATTTGCTTTCAATTATGATGGGATTTCCTTAATAATTAAGAAATATTGTTTTCATGTGCTCTTTTCAAGATGATCATGTATTCATTGCGAAATCATCTTTATAAGTATATAATAAAATCAGATTAATGTTAAGGGAGGTAATGCTATGGATCTTAATATTTCTGCATTATCCATTGGTGCTAATAGCATTAACACCAATAACACCGTTGGTCTTGCCATGGTAAAGAAGTCCATGGAAGCCATGGAACAGAGTGGGGACAATATGAAAAAAATGATGGAGGCTTCCGTGAATCCTAATGTGGGACAGAAGATTGATTACTCTGTCTGATCCTCGTATATACTCTGACAAGAAACCCCGATATGAAATTCATATCGGGGCTTTTTTTATGCCTTATCTTATAATCTTTCTCTTGATGGTCCTACAATTCGCTTAGGATCATCAGGATAAAGGCTGGTACTACTGCTACTGCCAGGGCAGGACTTAAAAATTTCCCTTCCACTGCATCATGATAGACACCACGCTCTTTAAAAATCGCTTCAAAATATTCTAAGCGGCCATGGGTCTTGGCCAGATGACGAAGAATCTGATAGAAAAAGAACAGGCCCAAAATTGCTACAAAGCTTAGAAAAATCACTGCCCCTTTGACAGCCACCATTTCCGCTGAGCTAAAGCCGTTATTCGCAGCCTCCATTCCAGCTGCGGCTTCGGTAGGATCCACCAATCCTATTTCTTCCGCATACGAAAGCATGTTCATTCCCAGCACGCTTCCAAGATTAATGGTGGTATGGGCAATGATGGTACCCCACAGGTTTCCAATGGCTTCATAAAAGAAGCTGAATAAAATACCCAGCACAAATGCGTAACAAGCCTGATTAATATTCATATGCATAAGGCCAAAGAAGAGGCCGGAAATAACTGCAGCTCCCAGATAATTTCTACGGCGATAGCTTCCATAAAATACACCACGGAAGATAAATTCCTCCGAAGCTGCCGGAAGCACTGCCATTAATAAAATCTGGAGAAGCAGAGGATATTCCACTAATTCCGTTAAGATTCCATTCACATGGTTCTGGGCGTGAAACATCATGGTTGTCAGATTAATGACATACATGACAGGAAGTACACAGTAGGCCGCAAGGATGGACCACAGAATATCCACTAAGGTAAATTTAGTTCTTCCAAGAAAATTTCTTGGATCCAAGCGCAGTACTCCAAGGATCAGAAAGATCGGAACTAATAAAACTATGCTACTTAATGTCAAAACGAATACAATGGGTGCATCTTCTGGAAGGAAGAACCTCACTAAAAATGCCAATACCATGTAAATGGCAAAATAAATCGCAAACATCCAACTTGTCTTCGTAATACTCAGTCGTTCCATAATTCGTAAAATCCTTTCTAGTAATATCTGTCCCGTACTTTCTTATTCTTAAGAATTTTCTATAATAAGGTAATGGAATTTGGCTCGATGCGAATCTTTCCTTCTTTCAGTAAGCGTCCCACCGCACGTTTAAAGGCATTCTTACTTAGCCCTGTTTCCGTCTTAATGAGTTCTGGATTCGCCCGATCATCAAAGGAGAGACTACCGCCCCGTTCCTTCATTAAAGAAAGAACCAAGGTAACATCCTCATCCATCTGTTCATGAGCCTTCTTTCGAATGCCAAGATCTAACTTACCATCCGGGCGAACCTTTAATACGCGTCCGGTTACTAAGGAACCCACAGAAACATTTCCATAGAATTCATTCATAGGAATCATTCCATGATACCGGTAATCCACTGCAACAAAGGCGCCCATCTCCGGCTTAATTTCATAGATGATACCTGTAAATTCATCATCCTTCTGATAGCCCGTGGCAATCTGCAGATGATTATAAATCTTCATCGTGGCGCATAACCGATCACTCTTATCCACATACAGTGCTACCATACAGGTATCCCCTGCCTTAAGCTTTCGATTCTGCTCCTTAAATGGAAGAAAGAGATCTTTTTCTAAGCCCCAATCCAAAAAGGCACCGATGCCATTCACTTCTTTTACGGTAAGGTTGGCCACTTCCCCCAGCATAATCTTCGGGGTTCGTACGGTTGCAATCAGTCGATCGCTGGAATCCCGATATACAAAAACTTCCAGGGGATCTCCAATTTCCAGATCCTCCGGTACCTGTTTAATAGGAAGAAGAATTCTTTCCTCTTCGGTTCCAAGATACACACCAAAATCCGTTCTTTTGACAACGGTAAGCCATTGTTTTACTCCAATTTTAATCATGTTATTCCGTCCTTTTTTTATTCATATAAAAAAACCACCACTTTAGAAGTGATGGCGGTAAACTGGGCCTGAGGGACTCGAACCCCCACAATGCTGGAATCAGAATCCAGTGCCTTACCATTTGGCGAAGGCCCACTGTGTTGACTTGTTGTGTCACAACAAAGGCTATTCTATATGATTCCAAAAAAGAATGCAAGAGTTTT
>JAILGS010000023.1 GCA_024696615.1 Lachnospiraceae bacterium | reverse complement strand
TCCTAAGAATATTCGTGCCAGAGTTGCAGTAGAGGCTTTAAGCACATTTGGATGGGAGCGCTATGTGGGCTTGGATGGCAAGATCGTAGGTATGGAAACCTTCGGTGCCAGCGGTCCGGCAGCAACCCTGTTTGAGCATTTCGGTTTCACCGTGGATAATGTAGTGAAGACCGTGAAGGATGTACTGTAATCGACTGAGTAGTATTGCGTAAATGAGCCGCTACTGAATCGCTTGTAAGCGCAGGGCAGACAATAAGAAATCATCTCCGGGTGCGAATTGTGGCACCCGGATTTTTTATGCACAGGCCCGTGCAATGAAATATCCCGGCTAAAGCCGGGCACGGGCCGCGCGGCGAGTAGGGCAGATAACTCTCCCCTACTCGATTGCAAATGTTGTATGCAATACTTGGAATTTTGTTGTTGGATTTCATATATTTCGCTTGAAAACAGATAATTTGATTGTGAAATATGACCTCGTATGATAAAATTGACATATCGAGTTGAAACATTTCCAGAAGGGGAAATCGCTTCGAGACAAGAGTAGTAGGCTTCAAGTGATCTGACGGAGATGATTATGGAGGTGGATGTATGCGTGGTAATGTTATCGTAGGACAGTCGGGTGGTCCTACATCAGTAATCAATTCCAGTTTAGTTGGAGTGTATCAGAATGCAATCAATCGTGGGGCAGGAACCGTATATGGTATGCTTCATGGAATCAAGGGTCTTTTGGATGGACAGTATGTGGATCTTTCCGAGCATATTAAGAATGATCTGGATATTGATCTGTTAAAGAGAACACCATCCTCTTTCTTAGGATCCTGTCGTTATAAGCTTCCTGAAATCTGTGATGATAAGGAAGTATATGAGAAGATTTTTAAGATCTTGAATGACTTAAATATCGAAGCATTTTTCTATATTGGTGGTAACGATTCCATGGATACCATCAAGAAGTTGTCCGATTATGCAATCTTAGTGAATAGCACCATCAAGTTCATGGGTGTTCCTAAGACCATTGATAATGACCTTGCAATTACGGACCATACCCCAGGTTATGGTAGTGCTGCGAAGTATATCGCATCCGTAACGAAGGAGATTATCCGTGATGGATTAGTATATGATTATCCTACGATTTCCATTATTGAAATCATGGGACGTAACGCTGGTTGGTTAACCGCAGCTGCAGCGCTTGCTAAGGGCGAGGATTGCGAAGGTGTGGATTTAATCTATCTTCCGGAAGTTGCATTTGATATTGATAAGTTCATGGTGAAGGTGAAGGAATTAAGTGCTAAGAAGTCCTCCATCGTGATCGCAATCTCCGAAGGTATTAAGGTTGCAGATGGTCGCTATGTATTCGAGCTTGCAGATCATGTAGAATTTACAGATGCATTTGGCCATAAGCAGTTATCCGGTTCTGCGAAGTTCTTAGCGAATAAGCTTGGAGCAGAGCTTGGCGTGAAGACCCGTGCCATCGAACTTTCTACGTTACAGCGTTGTGCAGCACATCTTACCAGCCGTGTGGATATTACAGAAGCATTCCAGGTTGGTGGAGCTGCAGTGAAGGCTGCCTTCGAAGGCGAAACCGGTAAGGTAATCGTATTGGACCGTGTATCCGATGATCCATATATCTGTACCACAAGTTCTCATAATGTGCATAAGATTGCGAATATTGAGAAGAAGGTACCTTTGGAGTGGATTATTGATGATGGAACCAATGTAAGTGAGGATTTGATCCATTACATTCGTCCATTGATTCAGGCTGAGCTTAGCCCGGTAATGGTCAATGGTCTTCCAAGACATCTTCGTGTGGATCTTAAGGATTCCTTATAATCCATGATGGGAGTTTCATAGGACAATCCAAAAAGAATGAAAATCAGGCCTCGGGGATTTCCCCGGGGCTTTTTAACTCATTCGGAGAAATCCCCCACCTCTAAGCGTTAGCGTAGGTGGGGGTATGACAAACTATACTCCGAGGTACTTTCACATGAATTGACGAAAATGTTAGAAAGTAATAAACTATTCTGAAATATGAAAGAACAGGAAACGTAAGATGAGAAAGAAAAATGTAAGAATGAATCAGTCAAAGGGGGCACTTTTGACGATCAAGCAGAAGATTGCAAAACGTCGCGCCCGTCATGATTATGATAAAAAAGAGTTTATTGCTGAGATTCAGGATCTTCTTCAGCATCAGAAGGTGCAAAGCATGAAGCAGTACATTCAGCATAGTGATGTGAATTGTTTTGAACATTGCATGAAGGTTGCCTATTATAATTACAAGGTGTGTAAGAAATTAGGACTGGATAAGCGTTCTGCTGCAAGAGGTGGAATGTTACACGATTTCTTCCTCTATGATTGGCATCAGCGGAAAGTCCGCTTAGACAACACGCTCCATGGATTTTCCCATCCTTACACGGCGCTTCGTAATGCGAAACATTATTTTCGTTTAAATGCCAAGGAGCAGGATATTATTGAAAAGCACATGTTCCCACTGACTCCAAGATTTCCCAAATATCCGGAAAGCGTGGTGATCATCCTTACGGACAAATTTGTCAGTACGGGAGAGGTCTTTGACCGATTCTTTAAGAAGAAAAGAAGTGCTTAAAAGAGAGAGAATGCGAAAGTGTGCAAGGGGTACTAGAGTACCAGAACGTGTAATTGGCACAATCAGAGGGGCTATGAATGATGGAAAAACCAATTTTTATTGTGGGACATAAGAATCCGGATACGGATTCCATCTGTTCTGCGATCTGTTACGCGCAGTTAAAGAATCAATTGACGAATTCTACTCGCTATGTGCCAAAGCGGGCCGGCGAGATTAACCAGGAGACCAAATATATCTTGGACCGATTTGATGTCAAGGAGCCGGAATATTTGGACGATGTGTCTCCCCAGGTGCGGGATATTGATATTCGGGAAGAACCAAGAGTCACGGATAACATTTCCTTAAAGAAGGCCTGGTATATCATGAAGAGTATGGACGTGGTGACGTTACCCATCGTGGAAAAGGATTCTTTGAAGGGACTGATCACCATCAGTGATATTGCCAATTCTTATATGGAAATTTATGACAATAGCATTATTGCCAAAGCTAAGACCCCCTATATTAATATTATCGAGACGTTGGACGGCGAATTAATTACGGGGGATAGCGACCATATCTACGACAGCGGCAAAGTTTTTGTAGCCGCCGCGAATCCAGAGCTTTTAGAAGAATATATTACGCCAGGAGATTTGGTACTTCTTGGCAATCGTTATGAAACCCAGTTATGTGCTATTGAAATGGGCGCCGCATGTCTTGTGGTGTGCGAGGGGGCGAAAGTCTCCTTAACCATCCAGAAGATTGCCAGTGAACATCACTGTACCGTGATCAGCACTCCCCATGATACCTACATGGCTGCGCGTCTTATGAATCAAAGTATGCCGATTCGCTATTTTATGCGAAGCGACGATTTAATTACCTTTTCACCGGATTCTTTAGTGGATGATATTAAGCATACCATGGCTTCGGTTCGCCATCGGGATTTTCCGGTCATTTCCAAGAATGGCAAGTATTTGGGAATGATTTCCCGTAGAAATTTACTGGGAATGGAGCGCAAGAAGGTGATCTTAGTGGATCATAACGAGCGCACCCAGGCGGTGGATGGTATTAGTGAAGCGGATATTTTGGAGATTATCGACCATCATCGTCTTGGAAGCCTTGAAACCATGTCTCCAGTCTTTTTCCGGAATCAGCCATTAGGATGCACGGGAACCATTATTTACCAAATGTATCAGGAGGCGGGACTTGAGATCCCTAAAAAGGTGGCAGCACTGCTTTGTTCTGCCATTATTTCGGACACTTTGATGTTTCGCTCCCCAACCTGCACGGTGCTAGATCAGAAGGCAGCAGAAGATATGGCAAAGATTGCTAATATCGACATTACGGAACTTGCCACAGGCATGTTTACCGCTGGTAGCGACTTCTCCCATAAGACGGATGAGGAAATTTTCTACCAGGATTATAAGCAGTTCTCCGGTGTGCATCAGTTCTCTGTGGGCCAGATTTCTTCCATGAGTCGGGAGGAACTACAGAATATTAAGGGCCGACTCATGTCCTACATGGATAAGATTTACGATATGAAGAATGATGATATGATTTTCTTCATGTTAACCAACGTGTTGGATACCAGTAGCGAGCTTCTGTACTATGGCAATGGTGCAGAACATTTGGTCAATCAGGCGTTTGGCGTGACGGGCCAGGATCACTGCGCCTATGTCAAGGGCCTGGTGTCCCGCAAAAAGCAGCTGGTTCCTGAGTTGATGAATGCGATGAATGAGAATTAGAAAGAGAGCAAATGTTATGGAAAAGGAAATTTGGAAGCCATCCAATATGTTAAATCCCGTGCCTGCAGTGATGGTAAGCTGTGGCAGGGAGGGAGAAACTCCCAATATTGTAACCATTGCCTGGGCGGGAACGGTGTGTTCGGATCCGGTGATGGTGTCCATATCCGTGCGACCAACGAGACATTCCTATGGAATTATTAAGGATACCGGGGAGTTTGTCATTAATCTTGTGAATACGCCTCTTACCAAGGCTTGTGATTATTGTGGTGTAAAAACCGGTGCCAAGGTGAATAAGTGGGAGGATATGCATCTTACTCCACTGCCTTCCCAGGTGGTTCGTTGTCCTGGCATTGCGGAAAGTCCGGTGAATTTGGAATGTAAAGTCAAGGAAGTGATTCCTCTTGGAAGTCATGACTTGTTCCTTGCGGAAGTGGTGAGTGTGACTGTGGACCGGAAGTATCTGGATGAGAATGGAAGATTCGATATTAATGCGGCGAATCTAGTAGCTTATTCCCATGGGGAATACTATGAACTTGGCGAGTATTTGGGAAAATTTGGGTATTCTGTGCAAAAGTCCGAGCCTAAAAAAGGTACCAAGAAGAAATCATAAGATATTATTAAATTTAAGAAATACATTTAAAGGAGAGACTATGGAAGAAAAAAATATTATATTAACAGGGGATCGTCCTACAGGACGTCTGCATCTTGGACATTATGTCGGTTCTCTGAATCGTAGAGTGCAATTACAGAATTCAGGAAAATATGACGAGATTTATATTCTTATTGCAGATGATCAGGCACTTACGGACAATGCGGACAATCCAAGAAAGATCCGAGATAATATTGTTAATGTAGTTTTAGATTATCTTTCCGTAGGCATTGATCCTGCAAAAACTACAATCTGTGTGCAGTCCGGACTTCCTGCATTACATGCCCTTACCTTCTACTATATGAATTTGGTTACTACGGCACGTCTGTCAAGAAATCCAACAGTAAAATCAGAAATTCAAATGCGTGGTTTTGCTGAAGAAGGTCTTCCTACGGGATTTTTTATCTATCCTGTATCACAGGCTGCTGATATTACTGCATTTAATGCCAATGTAGTACCTGTAGGAGAAGACCAGTTACCGATGCTGGAACAGGCTAGGGAAATTGTAGAAAAATTCAATAGAATTTACGGAGAGACGCTGGTGCTTCCAACAGCAATGATTCCTGAAAATGAGATGCAGCGTCGACTTCCGGGTGTGGATGGAAAGGCCAAAATGAGTAAATCTTTAGGAAACTGTATCTATCTTTCCGATGATTCCAAAACAATCAAGAAGCAAGTGAATGGAAAAATGTATACGGATCCTACGCACCTTCAGATTTCTGATCCGGGCCATACGGAAGGAAATGTTGTATTTACATATCTTGATGCGTTATGTAATGATGATCTTTTTGCAGAATATTTGCCTGAATATGCGAATTTAGAAGAGATGAAAGAACATTATAGAAGAGGCGGTCTTGGAGATGGTACATGTAAGAAATTCCTTATCAATGTGCTTGAAGAGACTCTTTCTCCAATTCGGGCGAATAGAGCAAAGTGGGAAGCAGATATCGATTCGGTATATGACATCATTAAAACCGGAACGCAAAAAGCGGAAGAAACAACCAATGAAACTCTTGCCAAGGTTAGAAAGGCAATGAAAATTAATTATTTCGACGATCGTTCGATTGTTAATGAATGGAATGAACTCTTAAAACAAGCAAGACAGTAGACCGTTGAAACTTTACAAAAAAGTTCAGAAATGGTAGTATATGTTGATTGATTAGAAAGAAAGTCTGTGCAAATGCGCAGTATAGGTGATCGCCGATGGATTCCTTTACCCGATATGGTAGGAAAATCCGTATGGCATTTATTCGAGTAACAGCATTGATCTGTTTTATCTGTCTGATCTATATTCCTAAGGTGTTAACCACGGAGGTTATTTCAGAAAATAATGGATATTGTAATGTCTATCTAAATGATGTATTTCTTGGGGCTATGAATTCCTATGAAGAAGCGGAAAATGCCCTGATTCAAGCCAGGGGCCGTATGAGTGCGGAAGCTGGTGGTCTAGTGTACCTGAATCCTGTGTTAACGGTGGAAGAAGAACAAGCTTCTTTTGGTGAGCGTATTGATGTGGACAACATGGCGGTGCTCATGTATCAGGAACTTAAGGGAAAGGAAATTTCGTTTAGTAAGACCGATGCCTATGTGGTTCGAATTAATGATTATACGGTCATTCTATCCACCAAGGATGATATTGTAAAATTAGTTGAACGAATTAAAGCCAATTATGATACGGATGAAGAATTCCGCGTGCGCTTGACTGGTAATGCAGAAGCGGATTCGGAAGAAATTGGTGTGGAGATTGTTAAGGCAGATATGACGGATACAGCAGCTTCCCGTGTTATCACATTTGATGGGGTGGAAGCTACCATCGCATCGGATGAGAATACGGTGTTTGCGGATGGTGATCTCGCCATGGCCTTTAGCGAGGACATTACCATTGTTCCTGTGCAGGTTTCATCCAATCGTATTACCACTTACACCGCGGCAGCAGAGGATATTACCAAGGAAACTGCATCCAAGACGATTTATACGGTTGTGGCAGGTGATACTTTATCCCAGATTGCTTCCCGTTATAATTTAACCACGCAGGAACTGTGTGCCTTAAATGATGGTCTTTCCGAGGATGGTATCATCGGTGTGGGTGATAAAATTGTTGTAACCGTTCCGACTCCGGAACTTTCCATTCGTAATTTTAGGGAGTCCACTTATGAAGAAGATTACGATGCAGAGGTTCAGTATGTGGATGATGATACCATGTACCAGGGCCAGTATGATGTGATTGAAGAAGGTACTTCAGGACATCGAGAAGTTGTTGCGGTCATTGAAGAGGAAAATGGTCGAGAAGTGAATCGTACTCTGATCAAGGAAGTGATCATGGTGGAATCTTCTCCTCGTATTCTTCGTAGAGGTACGGCAATTCCACCAACTTACATCAAGCCACTTGCCGGTGGTACTTTTACTTCCGGTTTTGGTATGCGTTGGGGAAGATTACATGCCGGTGTGGACTGGGGTACTCCAGTTGGTACCTCCATTATGGCATCTTCGGGTGGTACGGTTGTTCGTTCTGGTTGGTTCTCTGGATATGGTATCTGTGTGGATATTCAGCATCCGGATGGAAAGCTTACAAGATACGGACATTTAAGTAAGACCAAGGTAAGTGTGGGACAGAAGGTTGTTCAGGGTCAGCAGATTGCCCTTTCTGGTAATACTGGTGATTCCACCGGACCTCATCTCCATTTCGAGATCCGTGTGAACGGAACTCCAGTCAACCCATTTACTTATTTGGATTAAGATGACGAATGAAGATGACAGCTACTTATGAAGATGGGTGGCTGTCATTTTTTTCGGTAGTTGAG
>JAILGS010000105.1 GCA_024696615.1 Lachnospiraceae bacterium | reverse complement strand
GCCGCATCCTGAAAGCCGCATGCTTCAAACCCGGAAGCCTGTAGCGTATAAACCATAAGCTCACGGATACTGCTGTCATCCTCCACACAATAAATCATATGAAGCCTCCTTCCGCACCTTTGTGTAGACATACTATCGCATGATTGTAAATCCTGTGATCTTTTTCTTGTAAATTCCACGTAAAGTTCCTGCCTAAAAAAGCGGCTTCCGTTTTTTACCAGAGGCCGCTGCATCTCTTTTGGGCAATAAAAAGCAACCAAGACTTATAATCTCGATTGCTTTTCAACAATTCCTATATTTTTATTTGATTTACTTTGCCATGGCGTTTGTCACAAAAGGAAACTTAATAATTAGTTCCTTATCTTTCTCAATCATGCTGAGAAGTCTGCTTGCAGCCCCTGACGGATGATTCGTTCCAGCCTCCCAAGCCTCAACTGTTTTATCAGATACTCCCATATAACTTGCAAAAATCTTCTGAGACATACCAGTAGAATTTCTAATCTTCCTAACCTCATCAGCGTCAAAAACCTTTACCGGCTCTACTGTAACCTTATGTCTCTTAAGTATTGGCTTCTCGCTCTGAGCATCAGCCAATGCTTCATTTAATCCTGCCATTATGCTTTCATATACACTGTTGTTGCTCATATTATTCACCTCCAAGACTCTTCTTTAGTGCTTCAATCACTTTCTTGATGTTGTTACGCTCTTCTTTGGAAAGATTTGCTTTTTCTTTCTTACCAAATACTGTAATCAGGTAAACTGTCTCAGCAAAAACGAAATCAACAAAACATACTCTGGCTCCGCCACTCTTACCTTTATTTTCTAATGCCACTCTAGCCTTACGAAGTCCGCCAGTACCCTGCATAACTGGGTATTTATCCGGGTGCTTCATTATATAAAGTTCTAATAATCGTAGGTCTTCATCATCGAAGCCTAATCTATCCCAATTACAGGAGAACTCGGCTGTCTGAATAAATGTCCTTGTCATACTTCCTCCTGTTACCTTTAATATATCCCCCTATTCAATAGGGTGTCAATACAAATTCAAGAGACATCTCTGGGATATCTGACGCTTCATCACATTTCTCCATCTGAAGCTATCAAGATGCTTTACAGTCAGATTTGCTTGTTAAAGGAATGCCTTTCCAGTCAAAGCTTCCAGAGATAATGCAGAAGGAAAGCACTTTGATGACTTCTCCGATTTCGTCGACTGAATCCAAAAAAACAAAGAATAAATGATTGGTACCCAAAGCAAAAAAATCCCCGCAAGCCTTGCTCTTACTTAGCTTGCAGGGATTGTCGATATTATTCCAGCTCTACGGGACGAAGTAGTACCCGAAGCCTTCTTGTAATGCTGCCATCCACTTCATATGGTGCATGAATTGGCGCCCCCCAGGAGTCATCCCCACCGATGCCCCGCTCACTTTCAATCACCCGCACCCAGGTGTAATGGCTACGGGGAAGTTCATCTGGATGGAAGGCCTGTTCCACCTCATAAGCGCTGTATGGAAGCACACTTAACTGGAATGGCGCATCCACAGGAGCTACCACTTCAAGCCCCCTTCCCCCATCCGCATAGATGGCGGCATAACGCACACCGGTACGATTGCCACATTCCTGTGGACGAAGATTTGGCTCAAAATTCTCCTTGGCACTGGTTTCATAATGCCCAAGTCTTGCGCCTTCCTGGCGATCGTTATAGCATTCTTTAGGGCCATTGCCATAATAGCGCACCCGATGATATCTTCCAGGCATTGGAAAATCTAAGGAAAACAGTGGCATCTCCACAAGTTCCTTGGTTCCGCTAAATTCTGCGATCACTTCACATCCCTCTCCTGGAAGAATGCGATAGGTAATCCTAGCCTCCCCATCCCGAATGCCAGGTAAGGCATAGTGATAGGTGAGGGAAGGAGTATTTCCCTCCTCCTTTAATTCATAGGAAGTCACTTTACTATAACGTCCCGCAATCATCCAGGGAGCTCTTATATAGTCCGATTTTCCCCCTAAGTCATTGTCCGTATATGCTCGGAAAAAGGAGATCTTCGGCGCCCGATAAATTAATTCCTCTCCACCATAACGAAGGGATGCAAGTCCCCCCTCGGGATAGGATAATAAATATCGGGTATTCTTAAGAGCATGATCCACCACGCCATAATTCACATCACCAGGAATGCAGGTAAGAGGCGACTGTTCCTTGATGGCAGGCTTCTTCCAATAGACGGCCCGTTCCTTAAGTGTCTGCTCCCCCAGGGACTCCATTCCAGGACCAGGAAAAACTTCCTGTTCGGTGGCAATTTCCCATACTTCCTCGGAATTTCCATGCTTCTCCCAAGGACATCCTAAGGAAACAATGGAGACGGTCACTGCATATTCATACACATCTTCTGGAATCTCTAAGGAGAGTGGAAAGCTTCGCGTATTACCAGGAGCAGTGGTAATCTCCGAATAAATTATTCCTTTAAGTGTTCGATTCTCACTCTCCACTTTCACATTCATTCGACAATTGGAAAGATCCGTAAAAAGATAGTGATTCTCTAAAGTGATGCAATCCCTGGTAATGGAAATCCCCACCTCCTGATAGAGATGGCGCACCTCTTCCATCACCGGCTTTTCCTTCCGGTCCGCATATAACAATCCATTGCCACAGAAATTATAATCCGTTGGACGCTCATCAAAATCCCCACCATAGCGAAGCACTCGTTGACCATCCACCATGCAGTACAGAGCCTGATCCACAAAATCCCATAAAAATCCACCCTGATACTGTTCATAACGCTGTTCCAGTTGCTGGTATTCCACCATGCCACCACCGGAAGTTCCCATAAGATGCATATATTCGCAACTAAGAAATGGCTTCTTCGGATGACTTTCCAGATATTCTACAATTTCCTGGGGCTTGGCATACATTCTGCTTTCCATATCCGTACAGTCCGAAAACCGGCGATCATGCACACAGTTCTCGTAATGCACCAGGCGGTTTACGTCCTTTTTGCGAAAATACTCCGCCATGGCAAGCAGATCCTCCCCCGCATAACTTTCATTGCCAAGGGACCAGAACAGAATGCAGGCATGATTCTTATCCCGCTCATACATGGAAGAAGCCCTATCTAACACCGCTTCCTTCCACTCCTTAAGGCTTCCCGGCACATTCCAGGAAGGCTCAATGGCCCCCATCTTCTGCCAGGATCCATGACTTTCCAGATTGGTTTCATCCATCACATAGATGCCATAATAATCGCATAATCTATACCATGCGGTCTGATTCGGATAATGGGACGTACGCACTGCATTGATATGATTCTTCTTCATGGTCAGCACATCCTGACGCATGTAGTCATAACTTAAGGCCCGTCCTGTGTCACAGGAGAATTCATGCCGATTGACCCCATGAATCATTAGGCGCTTTCCGTTTAGTAACATTACCCCGTCTTTTTTCTCCATCCGTCGAAATCCGATGGTTAGCGGCACAATCTCCACCACTTTTCCCAAGCCATCAAATACCCGGATCAGCAAATGATACAGGTTGGGCTCTTCTGCACTCCAAGGACGAATATTAGAAAGCTCTAAGTGATCCGGAAGTCCCTGACAGGTCACAAGATGCTCCCCATCCACCGTCTCCAGCGTGGTTACCAAAGAAGGATTTCCTTCCCCCTCCATCTCACAGGACATAGTTAGAATGCCATGTTGATAGGTATCATCCAGGGTAGCCACCACGGACACATCCCGTACATGTTCTGCAGGAATTGCATAAAGAAAAACTTCGCGAAAGATTCCGGAAAATCGGAAGAAATCCTGATCTTCCAGCCAGCTTGCGCTGCTTCGCTGATAGACTTCCACAGCTAATTTATTCTGCTGTGGACGAAGATACTTCGTAATTTCATAATCCTTGGGAGCAAATGCATCCTCACCATATCCCAACAAAGCGCCATTAAGCCACACATACATGGCGGTTTCCACGCCCTGGAAGGAAAGAAAGACACGCTTTCCCCGGAAGTTCTCCGGTAAATCAAAATAGCGTACATAACTTCCCACCGAATTATGTTCTTCACTCACCATGGGCGGACGTAAAAATTCCACCCCATCCCATGGATACATGGTATTAATATATTGACGGTTCCCGTACCCTTGCATTTCAATATGTCCCGGTACCGTGATATCATCAAATTCACTACAATCAAAAGAATCCTGATAGAAATCCTTCACCCGTTCCAAAACATTCTTCCCATAGGAAAATTTCCATATGCCATCCAGGGAAAAGCGCAGAGGAATGGAAGCACATTTGCCATTCCAGGCAGTAAGTTCATGGGTTCTCCAATAGTCCTCTAATTCTTCCTCCGTCTCCACATAATCATGATCGGAATGAGGCCGCTCCCGCCCCACTTGAAACACTTCCGGATTAGAAAGCCAGGCAAGACGGACTGATTCAGTCTCCTTTAACATAACCATATACCTCCAGCTGAGTTAATGCAGGAAATGGGGATTCTTCCTGGGATTTTATGAGATTTTCCAATCTCACACTTCTTGTCACCTTCTTTGGAACCATAAATTCATGGGGCTTTACCGATTTTTCCATGGCAAGCTCCATCCTTTCTCCATCGGAGAAGGTAAGAATTCCATTCACCCAGTAATTATCATGGGGAAAATCCGCTCTGGTATAGAGCACCACTTTTTCCACGATCACATCCACACCAAAATCCACTTCCATCCAGGCATCCTCCCGGCGGTTAATTCCCCAGGACTCATATGGCCACTCCCCGTGGGCAAGGTTTGCAATCACACCATCGATGGCATTTCTTGCAGCAAATACCGCCTCCCCCCTGGTCTCCACATTGGCATGGGCATGGGGATAACAACGCACCGTTTCGCTCGCCTGATCATGGGGATTCAGTGCTAAATTCCGATAAGCATGGATTTCATCCTCCCTAGCTTCCCTTGCATAGAGGTAGTGCCGATCCCCATAGAAAGCCTTCGGAGAATAGGACACCCGTTTTTGCCCCATGGGAATAGGAAGGGAAAAATTCTCCGTCACATAGACAAGATTCCCCTGTAAAGCGTCATCCAAGCGGATCCACAGCCATTTTGGTGTTTCGGAAAGTTCCACGCTAATATAGTCCCCCGTTTCATAAGCGGCAGTATGCACCAAACACACTTCCTTCTCGCCACTTGCCACGGACTGCACCCGGTCTTTTTCGTTAATGATCTTTAAGGAAATCATATTCTTCCCCCTTCTCCTAGCGTGGCACGCCAGGCACCACTGTGGCATCCACCCGGGTGACAATGGTCTGACATCCTGGATGAATCTCATATTCCACCAGTGGCAATACGGTCTTTCGATATAGAATATTGGTATTAGGACTTACTCCCTCCACCATACCAACGCCCTCCCCCTGCAGGGATGTTACCTTACAGGAGCTAAAGCGATTCTTTGCAAATGCACTACCACCCTCTACGCATTTCTCCATTCCATCTTCGTCCCGACAGGCCACGGTATAACCACAGTCCCTGGCCTTGCAGGAAATGGTGGAAGTGATCACATGGCGTCTTGTGGAACCTTCTAAGTCCACATCAATGGTAGTTTCCACCATGATTCCCGGATATGGAGACCACTTAGAATAGGTGGAATGTTCTTCAATGCGCCCTTCTAACCCAATGCGGCGCACATGGCAATCACCGTCCACGATGAATGCCAACATGCTATCCGGCGCATTTTCAAAAAAGTTATACGATGATTTGGATACGGAGAATCCAAAACAAGTATCATAAGAGAATTTTCCATATTTTGGAATGGACTGACCGTGACCTGCTGGGCTGAAAACAGCGATTGGATAGGCGGTCGCATGATGCGAGTCATTGACCATCAGCTTATCCGCATGGGGTTGCGGCATAATTGGGGTGAGCTGAGGGAAATCCTCAATCTCCACACTCCAGAACGGATGCTCGTCTGGAAGCATGAGAATCGCAAATGTCTTATACGCCCAATAAGGGGACGTAGGAGAATTGTACGCTTCTGCCATGATAAGATTCGGATATCCATACCCAATCGTCAAGATATGGTCACGGTCAAATAAATCCTTTCCAAGCCACTGTTCCATATGACGTGTAATCAGACCTTTCATCTGACCTAGGGAAAATGGCTCTATGCCTGCGATGACACAGGCTGAAAAGAAAGCTACTTGTGCAAAACGGTAAGTTAAGCTTCGGCCAAAGGCAAGCGCTTCACCGCTTTCATCAAACCAATAGATAAACTGCTTGGCAAAGATCATGGCACGCTCCTTATAAAGCGCCGCCCGCTTAGGATCTTCTGCCTCACAGAGGCTTGCATAGATTAAACAATAAAAGTGAATCGCAAAGGAGATATAATAATCCTTCTGATTGGAATCCCCATCACGATACCACCCCTCCCCCTCATAGAAGCTGTCAGTCATGGTAAGATATTCTTCTAACCGATTGCCAGAATATTTCTTTCCCACACTCTTTAAGGCCAGATTGACTAATACTGCAAAAAGAATCCAGTTACATTCCGGAAGCACATATTCATTGATCTGATAGAGGTAATGGGCTAGGTTGTCCTGCTCTTTTCCGGATAATACATCCCAGAATTTTTCCCTGGCATAAAGAATTCCGTAAGCAATGGCAGCCATTTCCACAAATTTTTGATCCTTATTGGTAAAATCCCCCCAGTACTCTGGGTTTTTAGGATCCGTACCAGAAGCCAGGGCCTTACATAAACGAAGATTCCAGGAAGGGTCCGTTCCTCCTCCAGCATAGTATGGCACCATGCCCCAGAAGAGTCTTGAAATTCCCTCCATGGAAATTGCTCTTTGATCGTAATATACTGCTGTTTTTCCAAGATCCAGTCTGGCTCCCCCCTCACTAAAGTAAGGGATTAAGGGATTGGACATGGATAGCAGTAAATCCTGCCATTCTTTTTTAGAATTCAACATGTTCTTCTACCACCTGCATATGATATTTCTTAAAAATCTCCCGGAAGAGATAGATATGGGACAGAGCGATCACTCCCGGAGCCACCGCTAAGAATGGAGCATATACCAATACTCCCACCATACCCATAATGATCACAATAAATAACATAAAAAGCGTTCGAAGCCATTCTTTTACCGGCATGGTCAGTGCTAATAAAAAAATCTGCTTCTTGGGTGCTTCACAGGTTGCGCCAAGCGCCACCACATACAGAAACACCACCAGATAAGTGATGGATAAAACCACCACCACGGGAAGTAAGAATGCTCCATAGGGCATCTTTCCCACGATCAGAATATACCAGTCCCCCACTAATACAAGACCAAGGAGGATTCCTGCCAAAAACACAACCAGCCATTCCTTACAGGCTTTCTGAAAGGATTTCCAATATCCGGATATGATATGGCCCTCGTGATTTTCACTGATGAGATACATTTGCTCATATAGGGCAATAAGGGCGGGCCCCAAGGTAATTAGGGGGAGGGAGGTTACAATCCACAACAGGGACAGTAGGATCACATCCGTGCAGGTATTTAAAAATCGCCACAGGGGGCTGTCTAATTGAAAAATTCCGTTCATGATCTTCCTCCTTTCTTAGGTTCTTCCATGCTTCTTTCCATACGCTTCCGAAAAGCGTTTCATAGGTTTCTAGGTATTACCAATATGGATTCCAGTCTTTACGAAGTCTTGTGAGGGCTTCGAGATAGAAGTAATCCCCCCAGATATTACATTCATCCACTCCATAATGATTACAGGTATTGTATGGGGAGTGGTTCGAATAGGTGCTATGAAGCACCAGGCCATTGGAAACCTTCGGGTCTTTCACAGCGTAATGATCCCAGAGGGCTTTCACTAATTTCTTGGCAATTTCTGTGTAGACTGCGCTCTTTTCCTTCTCCACATACTTTGCCATCTCTAATAAGCCACAGGCTGCAATGGAAGCAGAAGAAGAATCCCTAGGTTCGGTGGAACCATCGCTAAATTCTAAATCCCAGTATGGAACTAAGTCCTTCGGAAGATGATCTAGGAAATATTCTGTCACATGCTCGAATAACTCAATATATTCCGGCTTTTTCGTATATCGGTAAGCCGTGGCCAGTCCATAGACGCCCCAGGCCTGACCTCTTGCCCAGGCGGAACCATCCCGATATCCCTGACAGGTAGCTCCATGATCCGGTGCTCCCGTCTTCATATCAAAGAAGAAGGTATGCCAGGTGGAATAATCTTCGCGAATCAGATTGGAAAGTGCCGTATGAATATGCTTCTCGGCAATGACACGGTACTTATCCTCCCCCGTCTCCTCACTGGCCCAGTAAAGAAGCGGAAGGTTGTTTAAACAGTCAATAATGAGTCGG
>JAILGS010000062.1 GCA_024696615.1 Lachnospiraceae bacterium | reverse complement strand
ATGCCAAGGAGGCTCGTAGTCGCTCCACAGGAACCCAGGAAAAGTATGTGGCGTTAGATATTGGACCTTTGGGAAAATTATTAAAGCCCTATGGAGATTATGAATTTGATGATGCGGTGGAGATGTATGCCAAGACCGTGGTCATCGGTGCCGATGAGGGCGTGGACTGTATCTTTATTGAGACCATGAATGATAGTTATGATACCAAGGCAGCTTTGTTGGCAGCTAAGGAACATAGCGATCTTCCTGTCTTTGTATCCAATGCCTATGGAGAAGATGGCAAATTAATGACGGGAGCAACGCCGGCAGCCATGGTTGCCATGCTGGAAGGCATGCATGCGGATGCGGTGGGAGCCAACTGTTCCCTTGGACCAAAACAGTTACGTGGCGTGGTGGAAGAGTACTTAGCTTATGCCTCCGTGCCGGTATTATTAAAGCCCAATGCCGGTCTTCCTCGAAGTGAGGGTGGTAAGACCGTATATGATGTATATCCGGAGGAATTTTCCGAGGATGTGGCAGAATATCTTTCCATGGGTGTTCGCATTGCCGGTGGATGCTGTGGTACCACACCGGACTATATTCGTGCCACGGTGGAGAAGGGAAATCGCATCACTCCGGTTCCAATTACTAAGAAGGATCGTACTTTAATTAGTTCCTATACCCATGTGGTGGAATTTAAGGATTCTCCAATTCTGATTGGGGAACGTATTAATCCAACAGGAAAGAAGCGTTTTAAAGAAGCGCTTCGAAATAATGAAATCGATTATATCTTAAATGAAGGTCTGACGCAGCAGGAGAAGGGCGTTCATGTACTGGATGTGAACGTGGGACTTCCTGAGATTGATGAAGTGGCCATGTTAAAGACGGTGGCATATGAGTTACAGGCCATTATTGATTTGCCATTACAGATTGATACCACGGATGTGGTGGCTATGGAGACGGCACTTCGCCGCTATAATGGTAAGCCAATGATCAATTCCGTGAATGGTAAGGATGAGGTCATGAAGGAAATCTTCCCACTGGTGAAAAAGTACGGTGGATTAGTGGTTTGCCTTACGTTAGATGAGGATGGTATTCCGGATACCGCAGCAAAGCGTGTGGAGATTGCCAAGCATATTATTGAAGTAGCAGCAAGCTATGGCATCGATAAGAAGGATTTAATCTTTGATACTCTGGCCATGACGGTTAGCGCGGATTCCAATGCAGCTCTTGCGACCTTGGAAGCACTGCATATCATCCGTAAGGACTTAGGATGTCACACCTCCCTTGGTGTGTCCAATGTGTCCTTCGGCCTTCCAAATCGTGATGTGATCACCGCAGCCTTCTTCTCCCTTGCCTTGGAGAACGGCTTATCTGCAGCGATTATGAATCCGAATTCTGCAGAAATGATGAAGACCTATTACTGCTTTAGAGCATTACACGGTCTGGACGAGAATTGTACGGATTATATTGAAAATATCGGAAAATACATCGGCGCAGCTCCCGTAGCTTCTGCCACCCCCAGTGGCGCCGGCTCAACCGGCACCGAAGGCGTAAATGAGCTCCAGAAGGCGATTATTAAGGGCTTAAAGGAGCCGGCAGCAGCCCAGACAAGAGAATTATTAAAGACGGTACCGGCCTTAGATATTGTAAATCAGGAGATTATTCCTGCCCTTGATATTGTGGGTAAGGGATTTGAGAAAAAGACCATGTATCTGCCACAGTTATTAATGGCAGCGGAGGCTTCCCAGAGTGCCTTTGTGGAGATTAAAAAGGCCATGGCTTCCAGTGAGAATCAGACCGCTTCTCGGGGCAAATTTGTTATAGCCACGGTACATGGTGACATCCATGATATAGGAAAAAATATCGTGAAATTAATCCTGGAAAACTATGGTTTTGATGTCATTGATCTTGGGAAGGATGTTCCTGTGGAAGATGTGGTACAGGCAGTGATCGATCATCATGCACCATTAGTGGGCTTAAGTGCCTTAATGACGACCACGGTTCCAGCGATGGAAGAAACCATTAAGTTATTAAGAGAAAAAGCACCATGGGCCAAAGTGGCCGTGGGTGGTGCCGTACTGACCCAGGAATACGCAGACCAGGTGGGAGCAGATTTCTATGGAAAGGACGCCATGGCGACGGTACGTTTCGCTATGGAAGCCACAGAAGGCGCTAAATAGTATTGGAAAGGGAGGATTTAGCATGAATTTAATCGTAGCAGTGGATCGTAATTGGGCGATTGGTAATAAGGGACAGCTTTTAGTAAGCATCCCGGAAGATATGAAATTATTCCGTTCCGAAACCATGGGAAAAGTGGTTGTGATGGGACGAAAGACCCTGGAGAGTTTTCCAGGGGGCAATCCTTTAAAGAATCGTGTCAATGTGGTGATTACGAAGGACCCATCCTATGAAAAAGAGGGAGTCATGGTATGCCATAGCGTGGAGGAAGCTTTAGAAGTGTGCAAGCACTATGATGAGGAGGATATTTACATTATCGGTGGAGAGACGATTTACCGTCAGTTCTTACCATATGTGAAGGATGCCCATATTACCAAGATTGATTATGCTTATGAAGCGGATACCTATTTTCCGAATCTGGATGAACTTCCTGAATGGAAAGAGACGGAAAGTAGCGATGAGAGAACGTATTTTGACTTAGAGTATTACTTTAAGAAATATGAAAATTCCAATCCAAAAAGTTATCGATAAAGGAGAATGAACATGAAAGCTTGGGAGAAGAACGTTCGACGGGTGGTTCCTTATACTCCTGGCGAGCAGCCAAAACAGAAGAATGTGGTAAAGCTTAATACCAATGAGAACCCATATCCTCCTGCTCCTGCAGTGGCTAAGAAGCTGCAGGAAATTGTATATGATGATTTCCGTAAATATCCGGATCCAAATGCATCCGTATTGGTGGACGCCATCGCTACCTATTATGGGGTAGGAAAGGATCAGGTATTTGTTGGTGTTGGTTCGGATGATGTAATTAGTATGGCATTTTTAACCTTCTTTAATTCCGAAAAGCCAGTATTATTCCCGGATATTTCTTATTCTTTCTATAGTGTATGGGCGGATGTGTATAAGATTCCATATAAGCAGCCAGCTCTGGATGCGAATTTCCAGTTGGTGAAGGAAGATTATATGAAGGAGAATGGTGGAATTATTTTCCCTAATCCGAATGCTCCAACCTCCATTGCGGTAGGCTTAGATGTCATCGAAGAGATTGTGAAGGCCAATTCCGATGTGGTTGTCATTGTGGATGAAGCCTATGTGGACTTTGGTGCCAAGAGTGCCCTGGAATTAGTAGAAAAGTACGATAATCTTTTGGTGGTACAGACCTTCTCTAAGAGCCGTTCCATGGCAGGAATGCGTATTGGATTTGCCATCGGACAGCCGGAATTAATTAAGGCCATGAATGATGTGAAGTTCTCCATCAATTCCTATACCATGAATCGTCCAAGTCTGGAGCTTGGTGTGCTTGCCATCGAGGATGATGCATATTTTAAAGAGACCTGTAAGAAGATCGTGGCTACCAGAGAATGGACCATGAAGGAGTTAACCCGTCTTGGATTTACCATGTTCGACTCCAAGGCCAACTTCGTCTTTGCAACCCATGCCACCGTCCCTGCCAAAGAGATTTTTGAGGCATTACGGGAAAATGGAATCTTCGTAAGATATTTTAATGCACCACGAATTGATAACTATCTTCGAATCACCATTGGAACCGACGAGGAAATGCGGACTTTAGTGAATTTCTTAGAGAAAAAATTATCTTTGTAAAACCCGTGGTACCATGCTATAATCTATCACGTATGCGCCGATTCTCTCGAATGGGGGGACTCGGGAAGAAAATGTTTAGGAGAGTAAAAAATGAAGACTTATCAGAAACTATTATCGATTCTTGTTCTGATTCTCGCTCTCGCAGGCCTTAGCTTTATTGCTTACTTCGGTATTGGCGATAATTTTGAAGGTGCTGTGAAGTCCATTAAGCTTGGACTGGATCTTGCAGGCGGTGTCAGCATTACCTATCAGACGGTGGAAGAAAATCCTTCCTCCCAGGATATGGATGATACCATTTATCGCCTTCAGAAGAGAGTGGAAGGCTACAGTACAGAGGCCAATGTATATAAGGAAGGCGACAATCGTATCAGCGTGGAAATCCCTGATGTTACCGATGCCAATGCCATCTTAGAAGAACTTGGTCAGCCAGGTACCTTGATTTTCATGGATACCGAAGGTACTCAGATTATTACCGGTAACAATGTGGAATCCGCAGAAGCTCAGGCTTATAAGGATAACGCAGGAACCGTACAGTATGTTGTTAGCTTGGAATTAGATGAAGAAGGTGCAGCATCCTTTGGTGAAGCTACCACAAGATTAGTAGCAGGTTCTGAAGAAGCTCGTCGTATCTATATTATCTACAATAACGAAGTAGTAAGTGCTCCATATGTGAAGAGTGCCATTACCGATGGTAGTGTTATGATTGATAACATGGAATCCTTAGAGTATGCACAGAAGCTTGCTTCCACCATTCGTATTGGTGCAATTCCATTGGAATTAAAGGAACTTCGTTCCAACGTGGTTGGCGCCAGTCTTGGTCAGGATGCAATTAAGACCAGTTTAGTGGCAGGTGCCATTGGTCTTGCAATCCTCGGAGTATTTATGATTCTTGTATATCGTATTCCAGGTCTTGCTGCAACATTTGCTTTAGCATTATATACCTTACTCATGTTATTCTTATTAAGCGTATATGATATTACCTTAACCTTACCTGGTATTGCAGGTATTATCCTTTCCATCGGTATGGCCGTAGATGCGAACGTAGTCATCTTCGCCCGTGTACGCGAGGAATTAAAGAAGGGTAAGTCCGTGGACTCCTCCATTAAGGATGGTTACTCCAAGGCATTATCCGCAATCTTAGATGGTAATATCACCACCTTGATTGCAGCAGCAGTGCTTGCATTCCGTGGTTCAGGTTCTGTCAAGGGATTTGCAACAACCCTTGCACTTGGTACCTGTCTTTCCATGTTTACCGCTTTAGTAGTAACCAAGTGGTTGATGAACTTATTCTATCACCTTGGTGCGAAGGTCCCAGGATTATATGGACTTCCTAAGGATTTTAAGGTATTTGATTTTGTTGGTAAAAAGACGATTGCTTATTGCATCTCCATTCTTGTAATCGGTGCTGGTCTTGTTACCATGCTTGTAAATCAGAACAGTGGTAAGGGCGCATTTAATTACAGCTTAGAGTTTATCGGTGGTACCACTACTACCGTTACCTTTAACGAAGCTCATGATCAGAGCGATGTAGAAACCAATATCATTCCAGTAATTCAGGAAGCAACCGGTGTTACTGAGATTTCTCAGCAGATTGTAACGGATGGTTCCAATCAGGTAGTATTTAAGACTTCCGAGCTTTCCTTAGATCAAAGAGAAGCATTTGTAACTGCTATGGTAGAGAAGTTCGGTGTTGCAGAGGATGCAATTTCTGCAGAGAATATCTCCGCTACCGTATCTAGCGAAATGAAGCAGGATGCCATTGTAGCAACGGCCATTGCAACGGTATGTATGTTACTTTATATCTGGTTCCGTTTCTCCAGCGTTACCTTCGCTGCTGCAGCGGTTACCGCATTAATTCAGGACGTATTGGTAGTCATCGGATTCTATGCAGTATCCCGTATTTCCTTAGGTAATACCTTTATTGCATGTATCTTAACCATCGTTGGTTACTCCATCAATGCAACCATCGTAATCTTCGACCGTATTCGTGAGAACTTAAAGGCGATGAAGGCAAGTCGTGCGGAGATTGTAAATACCTCCATCACCCAGACTCTTGGTAGAAGTATTAATACTTCCTTAACCACCTTCATTATGATTTTCGTTCTTTACGTGGTTGGTGTGGCTTCCATTCGTGAATTCGCCCTTCCAATCATGGTTGGTGTAGTTGCCGGTACCTATTCTTCCATCTTCATGTCCGCTACCGTATGGTATGTATACGATAGTTTCAAGGAGAAGAAGAACGCTAAGAAGAATTCTAAGGCAGAGGCATAAGAATACTTTGATCGCCCTCGAGAGCAAATGCTTTCGGGGGCTTTTTTTATTTCTTTCCCCATATGAAGAAGGCGTTTTCCCTATGTGGTACTACATGGGCTGCATGGTTAACGGAGTCGCTTAGGTTTCACAAATTTCACATGATTTGAACACATTTGATTCACAAACTAGATTTATATTGTGTACCATAAGGTGAGAAAAAGATCGTACTTAGGGGTGCATTCTTGAAAAGTACAGATAAGGAGCAGAGAAGTTATGGAGAACGATCAGTTAAGATTTAATTTTGAAGATGAGGAAGATTCCTCCTTGGAGAATGATTTAGAGCATGTAGAAGATGCGGAAGTGGTAGGAAGTAGTGCTAAGCCTTCCTATGATGAAACTTCCGAAAGACGTTTTGATGATAGTTATATGAATATAAAGCCTGAAAAGCAGAATAGTGTGGCAGCTACCGTAGTGAAATTCGTAGCTGCAGCGGCAACCTTTGGTGTGATTGCCGGCGGATGCTTTTATGGAATTAATTATGCAGCAGATCAGGCCTTTGGGACGAATGTGATTACTCCTTCCCAGGTAGAAACTGCAGCACCTACAGAAGCTGCAACTACCAGTTTAATAAAGGGTGTGGAGAATGAAGTGGAAGTAACCAATCTTACTTCTACGAGTAACCTGGATCTTTCCAGTGTAGTTGAAGCTACGATGAAGTCCACCGTATCCATTACCGGTACCATCCAGGCAACAGCTACGGATTATGGTTTCTATAGTTTCTTTGGCAATGGCGGCTATACTTTCGAAAGCCCTGTATCCGGTTCCGGGGTAATTATCGGAATGAATGATACGGAATTATTGATTGTAACCAATGCCCATGTAGTGGATGATGTGAAAGATTTAAAAGCAACCCTGGCGGATGGAACGGAAGTTTCCTTGGTGGTGAAGGGTGCGAAGTCCGATAATGATATTGCAGTAGTTGCTGCTAAGTTAAGTGATCTTTCCCCGGAGACATTACAGAATATCTCTGTAATTACCGTGGGTGACTCTTCTGAACTCAAGATGGGTCAGATGGTCATTGCTATTGGTAATGCCCTTGGCGAAGGACAGTCCTCCACCATTGGCTGGGTCAGCGCTTTGGATCGTACCATCACCATTGAGAATAATGAATTTGAGCACTTGATTATGACGGATGCCGCCATTAATCCTGGTAATTCCGGTGGTGCATTAATCAATGCGGAGGGTGAATTAGTGGGTATCACTTCTTCGAAATATTCGGATGTGGACGTGGAAGGTATGGGATATGCCATCCCAATTTCCGAAGTATATGATCTGATCAATGAATTGATGAATCGTGTAATTCGTGAGAAAGTGGATGTCAATGAGATTGGATATTTAGGAATTGCCGGCATGGATATTTCTTCGTCCATTAGCTATAGTTATGGAATTCCTGTAGGAATTCTAATTACTACTGTGAGTGAGAATTCTCCAGCACAAGAAGCCGGATTTTTAAAGAATGATGTGATTGTAAGTTTTGATGGAGAGGATGTTTCCTCCTTTGATCAACTTCGTAGCTTAATGGAATATTATGCAGCCGGTGAAACAGTGACTGTAGAATACTACCGTCTCTTAGATGGAGAGTATGAATTGCAGAGTGCTGAAGTGACTTTAGCCAATCGTAGTAAAGCTACGAAATAACATTGCGTTTTTCCCTTTTTTATAGATTATCCCCCTAATATGTGGAGGTCTCCCCCTCCACATGCACTTCGAAGAGTGGCTGTTTTCCCCAAACAGCCACTTTTTGCGTATTGGAAAGTTTTATGATATAATAAATAAGTTAATTAGCCTGCGAGGAGGTTATATATGTCTGAATTTGATCAGGAGTTTAAGAATACGGATGAGAAAGAAAAGGTATGTTGTATCTGCGGTCGTCCGGAGCATGAATGTGGTAAATTAATAGAGATTCCAGGAAATATATATATTTGCGAGAATTGCAAGAAGAAATCCATGGATTTATTTGGCAGTCTTGCCAATCTGACGAATATTACGAATCTGCCAAAGGAGCCTTTGTTTGACTTAGATGATCTTCTCAATCAGTTAAAGCCAAAGAACGAAGGTCAAGGTAAAACATCAAGCCAGAATCAGACATCCAGCCAGACCACAAGCCAGCCCCAAAAGCAAAGTGCTGATGCTACGGTGGAGAAGAAAGAGACAGATGTAGAGAGTGTGGAAGGGGAAGTGGAAAGTAAACCGGAAAACAAACCGGAATCCCAGGACTCTGATAAGACTTCCAGTAAGGATGATGCTTCGAAGAGTGGCAGCAAATCCCCATATGGTTCTCTGGATGGACTCGGAGTTTTAGGTCCATTTGGCGTGCAGCTAGAGGACTGGATGAAGAATAATAACATCAATGGTGTGAATTTCTTAAATCTCGGGGAACTCTTTCCAGGTATGCCTACTGCAACGAAAGTGAAGCCTAAGAAGAAGGAAGCAGCGAAGGATGCACAGGGCAATGAAGTGAAGGATATTACCGAGCTTCGCCTGAAGGATATTCCTGCTCCTCATAAGATTAAGGAATCTTTAGATGAATATGTAATTGGCCAGGAGCATGCCAAGAAAGTAATCTCCGTTGGCGTATATAATCATTACAAGAGAGTCTTAAGTTCCACGGAGAATGTGGAAATTGAGAAATCCAATATGTTAATGATCGGACCTACGGGTTGTGGTAAGACCTACATTGTAAAGACCCTTGCCAAATTATTAAATGTGCCTCTTGCCATTGCGGATGCTACATCCTTAACGGAGGCAGGATACATTGGTGATGATATCGAGTCCGTAGTATCCAAGCTTCTTGCAGCAGCGGACAATGATGTGGAGCGTGCAGAGCACGGTATTATCTTCATCGATGAGATTGATAAGCTGGCTCGTAAGAAGAATGCCACCAGCCGTGATGTGAATGGTGAATCCGTACAGCAGGGCCTGTTGAAGCTCTTAGAGGGCAATGAAGTGGAAGTTCCTGTGGGGGCAAGCAGTAAGAATGCCATGGTGCCTATGGTTACCGTGGATACCAGTAATATCCTCTTTATCTGTGGTGGAGCATTCCCGGATTTGGAGGATGTGATTAAGCATCGAATTAGTAAGACAACGTCCATGGGCTTTTTAGCCGATTTAAAGGATAAGTTTGATGATGAGGACGTATTAAGTCAGGTAACTGCAGAAGATTTGCGAGAATTCGGATTTATTCCAGAATTCATCGGACGTCTTCCAATTGTCTTTACCCTTACCGGTATGACGGAGCAAATGCTTGTGAAGGTTTTAAAGGAGCCTAAGAACGCCATATTAAAGCAGTATCAACAGCTGTTAAAGATGGATGAGGTGGATTTAGTCTTTGAAGATGAGGCCCTTTTAGCCATTGCACATCGTGCTATTGATAAGAAGACGGGTGCGAGAGCTCTTCGTTCCATTATGGAAGAGAAGATGTTAGATATTATGTATGAAATTCCTAAGGATTCGAATATTGGACGAGTAACCATTACGAAGGAGTATATCGAAGGCACGGGTGGACCTAAGATTGAAATGCGTTACTAAAGGAACCAGGACTCCTTACGAAAGACAGTGAAATTTAGGATAAAAAAGTTTTATATGTGGGGAATAAGTTAGTACTTAGCTATGAATATGGGGAATTCTAGCTTTCATGTATTTTTTTAGACAAGGAGATTAACCCCTATGCGTAAGAAAACCCTATGGATGCTAGCAATTATGGTTGCATGTTTATCCACCGGCTGTACGGAAGTGAGAGATCTTGCCAACAGCTATGAAGCACCGACGGAAGCAATCCGGGTAACCAATGAGAATGAGTACTTGGAATTGGTTACGGAGGAAGAGATTTTAGAGCGTCTGGTTGCTACCATGAAGCAGAATAAGACTACCTGTTATTTTAATGTACAGGAAGAAGAGATGATTGCTCAGGATAAATGGATGAAGGTTTTGGATGGCGTTCATACCATTGATGTGGAGTATACGATTGCCGCTAGCGGTTATAATGTGGGTGTTACCTTAACTTACTGGGATAATTATCCAATTGTATACGCATTCCAGAATAATGACACCACATTATTGAATACGAAGCAGTTGGAATTATTCGATAAGTATTGCGAAATTCTTGGTAATTGCACTTCATCTTCCTATAGTGAATACGAGAATGAATTAGCGATTCATGATTATTTAGTATCCAACGTGGAATATCTGGATACTTCCTTAGAAAGTGGTGCTGCTACCACAGGAACCGCCTATGAAGCCCTGATTGAGGGAAAGAGTAATTGTGGCGGTTATGTAGAAAGCTTTAAGACCTTATTGGACATGTTAAAGATCGACAATGACGTTATTGTTGGTCAGGCTGGAGAACAGGAACATGGATGGAATCTGGTGGAATTAGATGGAAACTGGTACCATGTGGATGTGACTTATGATGATCCAGTGAATACGGATGGAACAATTCTTCACAAATACTTTAATATGTCAGATCAGGACATCGCCCTAGATCATACCTGGGTGACAGAAGACTATCCAAAAGCCATTGGTGGGAATTATTCCTATTATTCCCAGAAGGATATTAAAGAGGTAAGTAGTCAGGAAGAACTCAATGAATATATTGCTTCCCAGGTAGAAAGTGGAGCACAGAAGATTGAGGTAAAGGTCTTGGGAAATGCGGATGTGGCGTTAGCATTTAGCTTAACCGAAACTGCATTAAATATTACCATGAACAATTCTGAAAAAGATGGCTATACCATCTATGATATTGGTGTGACTTACAAGGAGTAAGCTCATTTGTCCAGGAAAATCCTGGTAAACCAATGAAACGCATGAAGGCGAAAGGCCTTAAGATATATGCGGAGCCTTGGGGCTCATAGGAGGAAGTTATGAAAAAGAAATTGGTTGCTGTTATGACAGCAGCGCTTTGCACCATGAGTATGCTTGCAGCATGCGGTAATTCCGGTGCAACCACTAGTTCCACAGAAGGCAGTACCACGGGTAGTGCAGGAACTACGAACACTGCGGTAGGTGGTGTGGAAAGTGCTAGTTATACGGTAGGAATCTCACAGTTTGCAGAGCATGGCTCTTTGGACAACTGTCGAGAAGGTTTCCTTGCAGGTCTTGCAGAGGCAGGAATCGAAGAAGGAAAGAATTTAACTGTGATTTATGACAATGCTCAGACGGATACCGCTTCTGCAAGTACCATTGCAGATAGCATGGTTTCTCAGAAGGCGGATTTAATCTGTGCGATTGCTACTCCAAGTGCCATGAGTGCTTATAATTCATGTATGAATACGGATATTCCAGTGGTTTATACGGCAGTATCCGATCCAGTAGCCAGTGGACTTGCTAAGGAAGATGGAAGCAGTGTGGGTAATATTACCGGTACATCGGATTATCTTCCAGTTACTGCTCAGTTAGAGATGATTCGTAAGGTGCTTCCAGATGCTACCAAGATTGGTATCATCTATACCACCAGCGAGACCAATTCTGTAAGTACTCTTGCAGAATATGAGAAGTATGCTCCAGAATATGGTTTTACCATTGTTTCCAAGGGTATTAACCAGATTGGTGAAGTGGAGATGGCTGCCAAGAGCTTAGTTTCTGAAGTGGATTGCATCACCAATATGGCGGATAATACGGTAGTTTCTGCTCTTCAGGTAGTACTTGCTGCAGCAACAGAGAAGAATATTCCTGTATTTGGAAGTGAAGTAGAGCAGGTGAAGGCTGGTTGTGTAGCTTCCATGGGCCTTGAGTATTATGAACTTGGAATGCAGACCGGTGCTATGGCTGCGAAGATATTAAAGGGTGAGGCGAAGGCTTCTGAGATGAATTTTGAAGTAATTACAGAGCCATCCTTATATGTGAATACCGCAGCTGCCGAGAAGATTGGATTAAATTTAGAGAAGGAATTTGTGGATGGAGCTTATGAATCATTTGATTCCATCGTAGTTGAATAAAACTTCTGAAAAATAACCAATAAAACCTGTTAAAAGCAGGGATTATAATCGACTAAATCGCCATTTTTGTTGTATAATAGACGGGATTGGATGTATTGAGAACCCTTGGTCTTCCAAGGGTTCTTTTTACATTCTTGTGGGAGAAATGGAGGAAATATTGTGGCTCTTTTATTAAGTGTTTTTGAACAGGGGTTCATCTATGCGATTATGGCTTTGGGTGTCTACATTACCTATAAGATCCTGGATTTTTCTGATTTAACCGTGGATGGAAGCTTTCCAATGGGAGCTGCCATGGGTGCAATTCTTATCGATAAAGGATTAAATCCTTATTTAACCTTACCGATTGCCTTTCTTGGAGGCTGTTTTGTGGGAATGTTAACCGGTCTAATTAATGTCAAATTAAAAGTACGGGATTTGTTAGCAAGTATTATTATGATGACCGCCCTCTATACAGTGAATCTTCATATTGCAGGAAAGGCCAATCTTCCTATCTATAACAAACCAAATATTTTCGATAATGATTTTGTGAAAGCAATCCTGCCAGAAGCCCTGGCTCCTTACCGTACCTTGATTGTGGCTTTGGTGCTTACGATTCTCATTAAGATGTTAATGGATCTCTACCTTCGCACCAAATCCGGCTTTATGTTACGGGCGGTAGGAGATAATGATACCATCGTAACCAGTCTTGGTGTGGATCAGGGAAAGGTTCGAATTCTTGGCTTAATGCTTGCCAATGGTTTAGTAACCTTAAGTGGATGTATTTTCGTGCAGCAACAGCGCTACTTTGATATTACCATGGGAACCGGTACCGTGGTGATTGGTCTTGCCAGTGTAATTATTGGAACCAGTCTCTTTAAGAATATGACCTTTTTTAAGGTAACCACTTCCGTAGTTCTTGGCTCGATTCTCTATAAGGGCTGTGTTGCTTTAGCAATTCGTGCCGGCTTAGAGTCTAGAGATATTAAATTGGTAACAGCGGCCTTGTTCTTAATCATTCTTGTACTTGGTAATGAGCGCAAGAAGAAAATAAAAGCGGCTTAAGGAGGACAAGATGTTAGAATTAATTAATGTCAATAAATATTATAATCAGGGTACTGTGAATGAAATGTGCCTCTTTCGAGATTTTAATCTTACGGTGGAAGATGGAGAATTTGTATCCGTTGTGGGTAGTAATGGTTCTGGTAAAACTTCCCTGTTAAATATCATCTGCGGCAGTATTGATGTGGATGAGGGAGAAGTGGTAATTAATGGTAACAATATCACTCGTCAGAAGGATTATATTCGCCATCGTCGCATTGGACGAGTATATCAGGATCCATCCAAGGGTACCTGTCCTTCCATGACGATTTTAGAGAATATGGCCTTAGCAGAGAATAAGGGACATTCCTATGATCTTTCCTTCTGTGTGAAGAAAGCGAAGGCGGATTATTATCGGGATTTATTATCCAAGTTAAATCTTGGACTGGAAGATAAATTAAATGTTCGTGTAGGAGCTTTATCCGGCGGACAGCGTCAGGCAGTCGCACTATTAATGGCGACCATGACTCCGATTGAATTTTTAATTCTTGATGAGCATACAGCAGCTTTAGATCCTAAGACAGCAGAAATTATTATGGAGCTTACGGATCAAGTGGTCAGAGAGAAGAAAGTAACTACGTTAATGGTAACCCACAATCTTCGTTATGCAGTGGAATATGGGAATCGTATTCTAATGATGCATGAAGGAAAAGCTGTCCTGGATGAAAAGGGAGATGCCAAATCTTCCATGAAGATTGAAGACATTATGGCCCTCTTCAATAAAATTAGTGTGGAATGTGGTAATTAA
>JAILGS010000014.1 GCA_024696615.1 Lachnospiraceae bacterium | reverse complement strand
GAAGAAAAGCGTATCGAAGAAGGGCTTTCCTTACAGCATGTGTCCTTCCAATATCCAACAACCAAGGATCGGGAAGGGGGATATGTACTGACGGATGTGTCCTTTACTTGTCCGGTGGGACTGAATGCTTTGGTGGGCGAGTCCGGATCTGGTAAATCCACCATTGTAAAATTGTTATGTAAGGAATTACCGTTGGAGAGCGGAACCATTACCTGGATGGGAAGGGATTATCGGGAGATTAAAACATCCCAGTTACGAAAGGAAATCACCCAGGTGGATTATCATAGTTACCTCTTTACAGGAACCATTCGAGAGAATCTTTTGATGGGGAAGCAGGATGCTACGGAGGAAGAACTGTGGAAGGTGCTTTCGGAAGTATCCATGGATGAGGTGGTGAAAAATCATGGCGGCTTGGACGGAAAGGTGTGGGAGCGGGGAGCGAATTTCTCCGGTGGACAAAGACAGCGTCTTGCCATTGCCAGAGCGCTCTTACATGATACGAAGGTGATGATCTTTGATGAAGCTACCAGTAATATTGATGTGGAAAGTGAAAGTATCATTCTTTCCTTAATCCATCGATTAAGTAAGCACAAAGTGATCCTTCTGATTTCCCATCGCCTGGCCAATGTGGTGGATGCCAATCAGATTCTGGTATTGGATCATGGTTTATGTGTGGAACATGGAACACATGAGGAATTAATGAAGGAACAGGGCGTATATGCAAATCTGTCAAGAACGCAGAAAGAATTAGAAGAAGTGGGAGGTGAGGTTTCATGAAACGTACAAGAACCGACTGGAATATCATGAAGGGCCTCCTTGCCATGGTGGGTCCATTATGGAAGATTATGGGACTTGCGATTGTTTTAGGAACCATAGGAAATCTGATGGCAAGTTTTGTACCAATTTTTGGGGCCATGGGTCTTGCCAGTTACATGGATCATGCCTTTCTTGCGCCAGAGAATGCAATTCTTCCTGCATCTGCATTGGTGCCACCCAATCAAGCTCCTTCCATCGCAGGTTGGATTCTTATTGCAATCCTTTTATGTGGAATCTTTCGTGGTGTGGTGAAATATGCAGAACAGGCATGTAATCATTATATTGCCTTTCGATTATTGGCACTGATTCGACATAAAATCTTTGCAGTGTTACGTCGTCTTGCTCCGGCCAAATTAGATGGGAAGGACAAGGGTTCTTTAATTGCCATGATCACTAGTGATATCGAGCAGCTGGAAGTCTTTTATGCTCATACGATTTCCCCGGTGATGATTGCCTTATTAACTACATTGGTCATGGAGGTAGTGTTTATTAAGATTCATCCACTTCTGGGAGTTGTGGCACTTTTCTTTTATGTGCTGGTGGGAGTGGTGGTACCATTCGTGAATAGTCGATTGGAAGGAAATACGGGAATTGAGTATCGAAGCCGTTTTGGACAGCTAAATCAGATCCTTTACGATAATCTTCTGGGACTGCGGGAAATTCTTCAGTTTTCCATGGAAGAAAAGCGTAAGGAATATTTTCTTCAGGAGAATCAGAAGATGGAAGAGGCCAATCTTCGCATGAAGGAGAAGGAAGCACTGTCCATGATCGGGACGGATATTCTTTTGATTGTGGCCGGTATCGTGATGTTTTTATGCAGTGGATGTTTGGCTCAGGCTGGCTGGATCACTGTGGGAGAGGCTGTGGTGGCTACGGTTGCCATGATGAGTTCCTTTGGACCGGTGGTGGCCCTTGCGGCATTAAGTAATACTTTGCGACAGACCCTGGCAAGTGGGGAGCGAGTGTTAGATCTTCTTGAGGAAATGCCGGTATGCGAGGATCTTTTAGAAGGAGCGGATTGGATTTCGGGGGATATTGCCTTCCATGGCGTGGATTTTTCCTATGAAAATGGGGCAATGATTCCATTCTTAACGGATTTTACCCATGAATTTCCACAGGGGAAGATTAGTGGAATTCATGGCTCTAGCGGCTGTGGAAAATCTACTCTGTTAAAATTATTGATGCGCTATTATCTGCCAAATGCGGGGGAGATTACCTATGGTATTACGGATGTGAATCAGATGAAGACGGAAGCTTTGCGAAAGAGTATTGCCTTCGTGGATCAGGACACCTTCCTTTTTAGTGATACCATTGAGGCCAATATCCGCCTTGGTAAATTGGATGCCACCAGAAAGGAAGTGGAGGAAGCCGCTAAGAAAGCATCGATTCATGAGATGATTATGTCCCTTCCGAATGGGTATGAAACGAAATTATCCGAACTTGGAGAGTCCGTCTCCGGTGGGGAACGGCAGCGAATCGGTCTTGCAAGAGCCTTTTTACATGATGCCTCCTATCTGTTTTTGGATGAGCCAACCAGTAATATTGACAGTCTCAATGAGGGCATGATTTTAAAAAGTCTACGACAATATGGGGCGGATCACACCGTGCTTTTAGTTTCTCATCGGGAGTCCACCATGAAAATTGCGGAGGAAGTTTTGGAGGTTCCCTTCATTGAATTGAACAATTAAATATGGTACAATAGAATATATGCGAGAGGAAACATTTTCTTTGAATTTGGGGTGGTGGGAAAATGAATAAATTCTATGGTGGAGCCAATGACCATCGGCAGTTTATTGAGGAAGCAGGGAAGCTTTTAAAAGAAGATACGGATTTGGTTTTTGTATCCTTAGATATCAGTAATTTTAAGTATATTAATGATTTCTATGGAACGGAAGCCGGAGATTCGGTTTTAATTAAGCTTGAGGATTATTATTTTAAGAGTTTTCCGAAATGTCTGGTGGTTCATTGTCTTGGTTCCGATCAGTATCGAGGGATTTATGATATTACCGGATACAATCGTGAACAGGTGGTTAAGGATTTGCAGGATGCCAATATTGCTTTTGAGCAAATGTTGTCCGAGGCTTATCCTATGATTTATCATCATGTATATATGGGTGTCTGTTTCCGAGAGGCGAATAGCCCAATTCGGGATCCACGGTTTTATATTGACGGCTCCCATATGGCGAAAAAAATCTGCAAGAATAAGTTAAATATCAATGTCAACGTATATGATGATAAGAAAGCGAAAGTGATTCTTGAAGATAATCACATGCAGAATGAATTCATGCGTGCATGTGATGACAATCGTATTTTATTATATCTTCAGCCGAAGGTGAATGTGCATACGAAGGAAGTGGTTGGTGCGGAAGCACTGGTTCGTATGAAGGACTCCACGGGGGCCATTATTCCTCCGGGAAAATTCCTACCATTATTGGAAAAGACCGGTATGGTGGGTAAATTGGACGATCTCATGATCCGAAAAGTCTTCGAATATCAGAGAAAGCGTCTTGACCTCGGCGAGAATTGTTATCCGGTTTCGGTGAATGTGTCCCGGATCAAATTCATGGATGAAGGATTCTATGAATACGTGATTTCTCTTCAGGAAGAATTTCAGATTTCAAGTGATTTAGTTGCCTTTGAAATCCTTGAAAGTACCTTTAATAATCCATTATCCGAGATGACGGATACGATTAATATGTTAAGAAAGGCAGGATTTTTGGTGGAAGTGGATGATTTTGGTTCCGGCTATTCCAGTCTGAATCAGATTGCAGGCCTTCCAGCAGATGTGATTAAGATGGATCGACTTTTTGCCATCTCTTCCCTAAGTACGAAAAAGGGCAGGAAGATTGTAGAATCCGTGATCCAGATGTTAAAGAAAGTGGATTATTCCATTATTTTTGAAGGAATCGAAACAGAAGAACAATTGCAATTAGTAACGGAATATGGTTGTGAGGTGATTCAGGGCTATATTTTCTCCAAGCCAATTGCTGAGGAAGATTTTGTTCGATTGTATGGCAAGAATCGAATGATCCAGAAAGAGGCGTAAATAATGAATCCTTCCATGTTGCTTGAATTAAAGTCGAAGGTGCAGAATTTCCTTTCCGCACATCCTAAATTCTTTTCTTTTATAGGAGTTGTAGGAAAGCAAGGAATTCGTGAAGGCAGTATCATCGAAATTAAGGTGACAAGTCCTGATGGCACAGAATATACCACGAATCTTCGATTATCCGCAGAAGATTTAGAGTTATTGGAATTATTCAAGAATTTTAAACAGAGTTAAATACTCATCCGATTCCCACCACAAGATTTTGTGGTGGGGATTTTTTTATGTGTGAAGATTTCACAAGTTTTTCTTCCACTCTTTGGAGAAAGGGGAGAAGTTCCTTTTCCCAAGCGTTTTTTCCTTGCAAATGGATCATAAACTTTCTATACTCATCTTACACGAATCTTGTGTGTTCTATCAGTCTAGGATTGTTCTATCTATCGAATCCCCAATTTGTTAGAGAGGAAATTATATGACAGAAACCAAATTTTATGATGCTGTACTAGAAGCAGTAACCGATCGTATGGGGGAGGATTATCAGGTAAATCTCCATCAGATCACCAAGAATAATGATCTTGAATTAACGGGAATTTCGATTCATACCAAGGAGAGAAATATTTCCCCAACGATTTATTTAAATTCCTTTTATAAGGAGTATGAAGAAGGGAGGGATTTTGACGATATTGTGGACAAGATACTGTCCATCTATGAGGAAACACATTCCGTGAATGATATTGATCTGACACGTTTTGATGAATACGATTGGGTGAAGGACCGGATCATGATGAAATTATGTAATTATTCCAATAATCGAAAATTATTAAAGGATGTGCCACACAAAAAGGTGTTGGATCTTGCCTTAGTATTCTATGTTCCGGTGCAAAGTAACTCTATTGGTGCAGGGAGTGTATTAGTGCATCAAAGTCATATGGAACACTGGGGTGTGGATGTGGAAGAACTCTACCATGTAGCCCAGGAGAATTTAAAGAACACCTTAAGTCCAACCCTTTCGAGTATGGAAGAAGTGATGATGGAATTTATGGATCATGGCGTGGCAAGAAATCTATTATCCAAGGAGGGTGGTTTCCCACTTCCTAAGGAGGAGGAAGCTGCGGATATGTATGTACTGACCAATTCCAATCGGTACTTTGGAGCAACAACCCTGTTTTATGATGGGGTGATGGAGGATGTGGCAAGGATTTTACAGAGTGATTTCTATATTATCCCAAGCTCCATTCATGAAGTGATTCTTGTTCCGAAAGGGGTGATTCCAATCAGTACGGAGGAATTATCCGAAATGGTCATGAATGTGAATTCCACGGAAGTGGATCAATGCGATATTTTATCGGATCATATTTATTCCTATGACCGTATGACCAAGGAATTAAGTTGCGCCTGATCTTGTTGCTTTACCAGTGTGATCCCAAGAAAAAAGCCGTAGGAGTCAAACTCCTACGGCTTTCTACGTGTCCGGAGGGAATCGAACCCTTGCTTTCGGCTCCGGAGGCCAACGCTCTATCCACTAAGCTACGGACACAGGCGTTAAAAATTCACTGGTAAAATTTTCAACATTCGTTAGTGTACAATAAAATAATGGAAAATGCAAGGCAACAATGATATAATATAGAAGTTTATCGGAAGTGTTGGTATTTTCGTTATAAGAAATAAGATGCATGGGAGAACATGGTATGGGAGTACGTCTGAATAAATATATCAGTGAATGTGGATATTGCTCGAGACGTGCAGCCGATGCACTGATTGACGAAGGGCGCGTGACCATTGACGGAAAAGTAGCAACCTTGGGAGATCGAGTGGAAGAAGGGCAGCTAGTCTGTGTGGACCAAAAGCCCCTTGCCATCGAAGAGCGGAAAGTCTATATTGCCCTTCATAAACCTGTGGGAATCGTATGTACCGCAGAAAAAAGGGAAAAGGATAATGTAATCGATTATCTGAATCTTCCGATTCGCGTATATCCTATGGGGCGATTGGATAAGGATTCCCAGGGATTATTGCTTTTATCCAATGATGGGGAGTTAATGAATCAGCTCTTAAAAGCGAACAACGGCCACGAAAAAGAATATGTGGTGACGGTGAATCGTCCACTGAATGATACATTTGTACAGAGGATGGCGGGCGGCGTGCCAATACTTGACAGGATTACCGCTCCTTGTAAGGTGGAAGCTTTGGGAGAGAAGACGTTTCGAATTGTGTTAACCCAGGGATTAAATCGACAGATTCGCAGAATGTGCGAGTATCTTGGATATCAAGTGGTGAAATTGGAGCGAGTGCGGGTGATGAATATTACCCTTGAGGGCATCGCTTATGGAAAATACCGGGAACTGACGGCGGACGAGGTGGATGATTTGCGCAAGTTGGTACTTGGTAAGAATTCGTAAGTCCATTGATCGGAACTATAGAAGTCAAAGAATGCATGGTGTAAGAAGGGAATGGTTCTTACACGAAGCGAAGGAAGAGGGAAAAACATGGATCAATCCTCTGTAACAAGAATTAAAGAATTAGTTGAGATTTTAAATAAAGCGGGCCGGGCCTATTATTCCGAGGGAATGTCCTTGATGACGGACCATGAATATGATGCGCTGTATGATGAATTAAAGCGTCTCGAAGAGGAAACCGGCGTGGTATTAAATGCCAGCCCAACCCAGCATGTGGGCTACGAAGTGGTAAGCTCCCTTCCTAAAGAGCGCCATCCATCCCCAATGCTGTCCTTAGATAAAACCAAGGACCGGGAAGTCTTACGGGACTGGTTAAATGGCCACGAAGCCGTCCTTTCCTGGAAGATGGACGGACTTACCATCGTCCTTACCTACAACCAGGGCCGCCTTTTAAAGGCAGTCACCCGCGGCAACGGAGAAGTGGGAGAAGTGGTAACTCCTAACGCCAGAGTCTTTGCAAATGTACCACAAACCATTGCTTTTACGGGAGAGTTAATCTTACGAGGCGAAGCAGTGATTACCTATGAAGATTTTGAACGAATCAATGGGGAGATTTCCGGTGATGATGAGAAATACAAGAATCCTAGAAATCTTTGTGCCGGATCCGTTCGTCAGTTAAATAGTGAGATTACCGCCAAGAGAAATGTGAATTTCTTCGCATTTTCCTTAGTTTCTGCAGAGGGTGTGGATTTTCATAATTCCTTCATGGAGGAACTTTCCTGGCTATCCAATCAGGGATTTACCGTGGTGGAGCATCATTTGGTGAATCCGGAGAATATTTTGGAGCGGGTACAGTACTTTGCTGACCACGTATCCACTAATCCATTCCCATCGGATGGTTTGGTGATTACCTATGAGGATGTGGCTTACGGTCGAAGTCTTGGAAGAACTGCCAAGTTCCCAAGGAATGCATATGCTTTTAAGTGGCAGGATGAACTGGCTACCACCCATCTTCGCAAGGTGGAGTGGAGCGCTTCCCGTACGGGATTGATTAATCCTGTGGCAATTTTTGATTCCGTGGAATTAGAAGGCACCACCGTTTCCCGTGCCAGTGTGCATAATGTAAGTATTGTGGAAGAATTAGAGCTTGGAATTGGGGATGAAATCACGGTATATAAGGCCAATATGATTATTCCTCAGATCGCCGAAAATCGCACCAGATCTGGGAATTTAGAAATTCCTTCCATCTGTCCGGTGTGTGGGGGAAAGACACAGATCCATGAGTCCAATGGGGTGAAAACCCTGTATTGTACCAATCCTTCCTGCCAGGCGAAACATGTGAAGGCATTTACTCTATTCGTTAGTCGGGATGCCATGAATATTGATGGTATTTCCGAGGCAACCATGGAAAAATTTATTCAAAAGGGTTGGATTCACGAACCGGCAGATATTTATCATCTGTCCAGGTATCGTAATGAGATTGTGACCATGGAAGGATTTGGAGAGAAGTCCTATCAGAATATGATGGAGCGAATTGAAGCATCCCGCAAGGTCACATTTGCTAAGTTTTTATATGCCCTTGGCATTCCCAATATTGGTTTATCCACTGCCAAGTTGCTTGCAAAGGAGTTTCAGGGAAGCATGGAGGCGATTCGTCGGGGAAGTCTTTCGGATTTTAGTTCCATGGACGGCATCGGGGAAGTGATTGCCCAGGGAATTGTGGACTACTTTGCTAATACAAATAATCAAAAGATCATTGAGGATCTCCTTGCAGAAGTGGAGATTTTACCGGAAGAAACTTCTATGGCCGGCAATTCCTTAGAGGGATTAACCTTTGTAATTACTGGTTCCGTGGAGCATTTTGCGAATCGGAATGAGTTAAAGGATTATATCGAGGCTCGGGGCGGTAAGACCACGGGTTCGGTAACAAGTAAAACCAATTATCTCATCAATAATGATGTTACTAGTAATTCTTCTAAGAATAAGAAGGCGAAGGAACTGGGAATTCCAATTCTTTCGGAGGAGGATTTCTTGCAGATGACTTTAACCTCGTAAGGGAATGGATGGTAACGCAAGACTCGTAAGCGAGTCTTGACAAGATTAGAAGCGTTGAGACGGAAAGGAGTTTATTATGCCAATTAAAATTCCAGGCACATTACCTGCCAAAGCAAAGTTAGAAGAAGAGAATATCTTTGTGATGGATGAAGCCAGAGCATTGTCCCAGGAGATTCGTCCATTACAGATTGTGATTTTAAATCTCATGCCATTAAAGGAAGAGACGGAATTACAGTTACTTCGTGCCATGAGTAATACGCCATTACAGTTAGATATTACCTTTTTACAGGTGGCAAGTCATCAGTCCACCCATACGGCGGCATCCCATATTAGTAAATTCTATACCACATTGGATGAGATCCGCCACCATTCCTATGATGGAATGATTATTACCGGTGCTCCAGTGGAGCAGATGGAGTTTGAAGAAGTGGATTATTGGGAAGAGATGAAAGAGATTTTTGAATGGACCAAGACCCATGTGACTTCCACACTGCATCTATGCTGGGGAGCTCAGGCCGCGTTATATTATCATTATGGAATTCCTAAGATTCCGCTTCCAAAGAAGGCCTTTGGTGTATTTTCCCATCATGTGGCTCATCGAAAGGAGCCACTGGTGCGAGGATTTGATGATATCTTTAAGGCACCACATAGTCGTCATACCGCGGTGGATGAAGTGGAATTAAAGAAGCATTCCGAGATTAAGATCTTAGCGGAGTCCGATGAGGTGGGAGTATTCCTTGCCATGAGTCAGGATGGAAAGCAGATTTTCTGTATTGGACATCCGGAATATGACCGGGTGACTTTGGATGGGGAATATCAAAGAGATGTGAAACTTGGTCGTCCAATTGAACTTCCTAAAAATTATTATGAGAATGATGATCCTAATAAGGATCCAGTGCTTAGTTGGAGAAGTCATTGCAATCTCTTATATTCCAATTGGTTGAATTACTATGTATATCAGGTAACCCCTTATATTCTGGAGGATGTATAGAAGATGTTAACCGGTGCCATGGCTGCAAGAAAAAAAGATGGGACGATTTATTATCGTTCCTCCATTACGGTGAAGAATCGTCATATCAGCCTTGGCAGCTTTGCTACGGAAAAGCAAGCCCATAAAGCTTATCTTGAAGCCAAGCGCCTGTTAGAGGGAAAGCGGGGAATTGAGGCCTATGAACATGCCAAGGAACGCATGCTTTCCTTTGACAGATGGGTGAGTTTAGTAAACTTCAGGGATCATGGGATGTATATAAAAACCCCGATTTACCTTCGTTCCAAATATTTTGAATATTATCTGGCTCCGGATTCTGTCTTAAAATTCGACGTGGATGATCTTTTTTATTATTCCAAGCATACGATTCAACGTCGGGATGGATATCTTTTTGTGGCGGATTATGGAATGCAGGTGAATATTATGTCCCGGTATGGGATTCATAATCACGCCGTACTTGGACGGGATTATGAGTTTGCCAATGGGGATCCCACAGATTATCGCTATGGGAATATCATCCTTCGAAATCATTTTCATGGGGTCAGCTATGAGTCCCATTATGGGAAAATGGTGTATAAAGCCCGAATTCACATTGTAAGTGAATATGTGATTGGATCTTATGAGGATGAAATTACCGCCGCCATTGCCTATAATAAGGCGGTGGATTTATTAAAAAAGCAGGGGATTTCCAGGGCTTTTACGGAAAATTATGTGGAAATTTCTCCCAAGGATTATGCAAGAATTTATAGTGAAGTGAAAATTTCTTCGAAAATTCGCCATTTCCAAGGAAAGATAGTTGCGAAATCCAAGAAAAATTGATAAAATCTAGAACAGTGTTTTTTCGGGGGATGCCCGAGGGTAGAGTGGATGCGCTCTGCCGTAATGTTTTTAGTAGAAAGTAGAGGATAGAGGAATGGAATTATTCTACAAGAGTACAAGAAGTGATGATATTAAGGTGACCGCTTCTCAGGCTATTTTAAAAGGTCTTTCACCGGATGGAGGTTTATTCGTACCAAGTACCCTCCCTACCTTGGATGTATCCTTATCCGATCTTACCAAGATGAGCTATCAGGAAGTTGCTTATGTGGTAATGAAGCAGTTCTTAACGGACTTTACCGAAGAGGAATTAAAGAATTGTATTAATCGTGCATATGATGAGAAGTTTGATACGCCAGAGCTTGCACCACTTGTAAAAGCGGATGGTGCATATTATCTTGAGTTATTCCATGGTGCTACCATTGCATTTAAGGATATGGCGCTTTCCATCTTACCTCATTTGTTAATTACTTCTGCACGGAAAAATCAGGTGAAGAATGATATCGTGATTCTTACTGCTACCAGTGGTGATACTGGTAAGGCTGCTCTTGCAGGTTTTGCTGACGTGGAAGGTACCAAGATTGTGGTATTCTATCCTAAGAATGGTGTTAGTCCAATTCAGGAAAAGCAGATGGTTACCCAGAAGGGCGACAATACCAAGGTGATTGGTATTCATGGAAATTTCGATGATGCTCAGACCGGGGTTAAGAACATCTTTGGTAATAAGGAATTAGAGAAGGAATTGGATGCAGCCGGATATCAGTTCTCCTCTGCCAATTCCATTAATATTGGCCGTCTGGTTCCACAGGTGGTTTATTATGTATATTCTTATGCGAACCTTTTAAAGGAAGGGGAAATTACAGAAGGCGAGAAGATTAATGTGGTTGTTCCTACCGGTAACTTCGGTAACATTCTTGCAGCATACTTTGCAAAGCATATGGGACTTCCAATTGATCAGTTAATCTGTGCTTCCAATGAGAATAAGGTATTATTCGATTTCTTCAGCACTGGTTGCTATGATCGTAATCGTGACTTTAAGCTTACCTCTTCTCCATCCATGGATATTCTGATTTCTAGTAACTTAGAGCGTCTCATCTATCTGATCGCCGGTTGTGATGCGAAGAAGAATAAGGAATTAATGGATGCATTAAAGAGCGCTGGTAAGTATGAAATTACTCCTGATATGAAGGAGAAGTTAGCTGACTTCTATGGTAATTATACTTCCGAAGCAGAGACTGCCGAGACCATTAAGGATCTTTATGAGAAGACCGGTTATGTGATCGATACCCATACTGCAGTTGCTGCCAATGTTTATAAGAAGTATGTGAAGGAAACCAAGGATACGAAGAAGACCGTGATCGCTTCTACTGCAAGTCCATTTAAGTTCGCAAGAAGTGTTATGGATGCAATTGATGCCAAGAAGTATGATTCTCTTTCTGATTTTGAACTTGTGGATGAATTATCCAAGGTTGCGAATGTAGCTGTACCTAAGGCAGTGGAAGAACTTCGTACGGCTCCGGTTCGTCACAACACGGTATGTGAAGTGAATGAAATGACGGATGAAATCAAGAAATTCTTAGGATTATAGGAGCGAAGAATAGGAGACATAAGCCATGGCTTTTGAATTTAAGAAGAAATTACCAATTCCTAAGGATATTAAGGAACAGTACCCAATGCCTGCCGAACTTGCCGAATTAAAGGCGAAAAGAGATCAGGAGATTAAGGATGTTCTTTCCGGAAAGAGTGATAAATTCCTTGCTATTATCGGACCATGTTCTGCGGATAATGAACCTGCCGTATTGGATTATGTAAGCCGTCTTACCAAAGTACAGGAGGAGATTAAGGATCGTGTGATCGTCATCCCACGTGTCTACACCAATAAGCCTCGTACTACGGGAGAGGGTTATAAGGGATTGTTACATCAGCCAGATCCTGATGCAGCACCGGATCTTTTAGCAGGTATTGTTGCAATTCGTACCATGCATTTAAATGTTATTAAGGAAAGTGGTTTAACCACTGCGGATGAGATGCTTTACCCAGAGAATTACTGGTATCTTGCAGATCTTTTATCCTATGTAGCGGTGGGGGCCCGTTCTGTGGAAGATCAGCAGCATCGTCTGACCGTTTCCGGTATGGATGTGGCTGCAGGTATGAAGAATCCTACCTCCGGTGATTATTCCGTGATGTTTAATTCCGTATATGCAGCGCAGCATGCACATAATTTCATCTATCGTGGATGGGATGTGAATACCACCGGTAATGAATATGCACATACGATTCTTCGTGGTGCTACCAATAAGCATGGACAGGCCATTCCGAATTACCATTATGAGGATTTGATTCGTCTGGTAGAATTCTATCAGAAGATGGATCTTAAGAATCCTGCCTGTGTTGTGGATGCGAACCATGCTAACTCCAACAAGCAGTTCAAGGAGCAGATCCGTATTGTCAGTGAAGTAATGCATAGCCGTAATTACAATGAGGAAGTTCGTAAGATCGTGAAGGGTGTAATGATTGAAAGTTACATCGAAGAAGGCAATCAGAAGGTGGGAGCCGGTTGTTATGGTAAGTCCATTACGGATCCATGCCTTGGTTGGGAAGATTCCAAGAATCTTTTATATAGTATCGCAGAAAAGTGTTAAGATATCGCAGAAAAGTATTAAGATATCGCCAAAAAGTATTAAGAGTGTTTTACTCCCCGAAATGTCGGTTCAAAGTTGAATCCATTCGGGGAGTTTTTGTGTTATAATGAAAGTCTAAGATTCTAAAATGCACGGGGGATGTTGCGTATGAGAATGGTGGATTTCATTGAAAAGAAAAAGCAGGGAAAGAATCTTTCCAAGGAAGAGATTGATTTTATCGTGGAAGGATATGTATCGGGAGAGATTCCGGATTATCAGATGTCTGCTTTTTTAATGGCTGTATATTTTCAGAAGATGTCCATGGAAGAAACAGTGAATTTAACCATGGCCATGGCCCATAGTGGGGATTTACTGGATCTTTCTGGAATTAAAGGAAAAAAAGTGGATAAGCATTCCACGGGTGGAATTGGTGATAAGACCACTCTGGTGCTTGGTCCCATGGTTGCAGCGGCTGGATTTCCAGTGGCGAAAATGTCAGGACGTGGTCTTGGGTTTACCGGTGGAACCATTGATAAATTAGAGAGTATTCCCGGTTTTTCCACAGGAATGGAGACAAAACAGTTCTTTTCCCAGGTAAATTCCATCGGTCTTGCAGTGACAGGTCAGACGGGAAATCTTACTCCGGCAGATAAAAAGATCTATGCCCTTCGGGATGTGACTGCTACGGTGGACTGCATTCCTTTGATTGCAAGTAGTATTATGAGTAAGAAGATTGCTTCCGGTGCGGATGTGATCGTATTGGATGTAAAATGTGGAAGCGGCGCCTTTATGAAGGATGAAGCCTCCGCCAGTGCTTTAGCGAAAACCATGTGTGAAATCGGTAATGGTGTGGGAAGACGCACCATGGCCCTGGTTTCCGATATGGATCAGCCTCTTGGATTTGCAGTGGGTAATTCCTTAGAAGTGATGGAAGCAATCCAGGTACTTTCCGGTAAGAAGGAACCTGCGGATCTTCGTGAACTGTGCTTACAGCTTGGTAGTTATATGATCCATGGATCCGATTCTTCCATATCCGTGAAGGAAGCTTATGAGAGACTGGAGAAAACCTTGGAAGATGGTAGTGCACTGGAGAAATTTAGAGCATTTGTACAGGCACAGGGTGGGAATCAAGATGTGACGAAGGACTTCTCCCTTTTCCCACAAAGCAAGGCAAAGCAGGAGATTCTTGCCACCCAAGAAGGTTATATTACCCATGTGGATGCGATGTTAATTGGTGAAGCGTCCATGGTTCTTGGTGCGGGTCGTGCCAAGAAGGGGGATGATGTGAACCTTGCAGTGGGCGTGGTGCTTCATAAGAAGGTGAATGATTATGTGAAGGTGGGAGAGCCTCTTGTAAGCGTTTACTATGATTCTGAAAAACTCTTGGAGGATGCGAAAGAACGCATCAATGCTGCATTTACCTATGGTCCTCGGGCCAATTCCAATCATAAATTAATTCATCAGCTTTTTGTGTAGTTGTTGAAATGCCTAGGCAGATGTGATACAATAGTGCCAAATGTGGGATTGAAAATTGGATGATTTTGCTAAAAGTTTAACAGAGTTACATCCATTCATCCTAGTAATTAAATCAGCAAAGGAGAATTAGACAATGGAAGTAAGACCGGGTGCGAATCCTGTGGATGTCAAGACTTATGACACCGAGAGACTTAGACATGATTTCTTAATTCAGGATCTTTTTGTAAAAGACGAGATTAAGTGCATCTATAGTCAGATTGATCGTATTATTATTGGCTCTGCTTTACCAGTAAGCAAGGCTTTAAAGCTTGAAGCAGGGGATGAGCTTCGTGCTAAATATTTCTTAGAGCGTCGTGAGATGGGCGTTATCAACATCGGTGGCAAGGGTAAGATGACTCTTGATGGCCAGGTGTATGAATTTGATTATAAGGATGGTATCTATATTGGTATGGGTACGAAGGAGATCACTTTCGAGAGTGTGGATCCTTCTCATCCAGCGAAGTTCTACTTTAACTCCGCTCCAGCACATAAGACCTATCCTACCGTATTTATTAACCCAGAGAAGGATATCCTTCCTGAGAATAAGAAGGAACTTGGTGGTCTTGAGAATGCTAATCATAGAACCATTCGTAAGTATATTCTTCCAGGTCAGGTGGAATCCTGCCAGTTAGAGATGGGTATGACCTCTCTTTGCGAGGGTAGCGTATGGAATACCATGCCATGTCATACACATGATCGTCGTATGGAAGTTTATCTTTACTTTGAAGTTCCAGAGGATGATTTAGTATTCCATTACATGGGCGAGCCTACAGAGACCAGACATCTCATCGTTCGTAATGAAGAGGCAATTATTTCCCCAAGCTGGTCCATTCATTGTGCATCCGCAACTCATAATTATACCTTTATCTGGGGTATGGTTGGTGAGAACCAGGATTTCGATGACATGGATGATGTTGCTATGAAGGATTTACGCTAGGATTTATACTAGGATTTATACTAGGAACTAATTTCGGATGTAATGATTCTTATTCTCCTGTAAGGGAAGAGATAAGAAGCATTTATCATATATTTTATTATTATATAAAGGAGAATTTACAATGTCAGTTAATTTTTCATTGGAAGGCAAAGTTGCTTTAATTACTGGCGCTTCTTACGGTATCGGATTTGCTATTGCATCTGGTATGGCTAAGGCTGGCGCTACGATCGTGTTCAACGATATTAAGCAGGAGTTAGTAGATAAGGGTCTTGCAGCTTACAAGGAAGCTGGAATCGATGCTCATGGTTATGTATGTGACGTTACCAACGAGACCGCAGTTAACGAATTAGTTGAGAAGATTTCTAAGGAAGTTGGACCAGTTGATATTCTTGTTAACAACGCTGGTATCATCAAGAGAATTCCTATGACTGAGATGACTGCTGAGCAGTTCCGTCAGGTTATTGATGTAGACTTAAATGCTCCATTCATCGTATCTAAGGCAGTTATTCCTTCCATGATTGAAAGAGGTCATGGTAAGATCATCAACATCTGCTCTATGATGTCCGAGCTTGGTCGTGAGACTGTATCTGCATATGCAGCTGCTAAGGGTGGTTTAAAGATGCTTACCAAGAATATCTGTTCTGAGTATGGTCAGTACAATATTCAGTGTAATGGTATTGGACCTGGTTATATCGAGACTCCTCAGACTGCTCCTCTTCGTGAGCTTCAGCCTGATGGTTCCCGTCATCCATTCGATACCTTCATCTGCGCTAAGACTCCAGCGAACAGATGGTTACAGGCAGAAGAACTTGCAGGTCCTGCAGTATTCTTAGCTTCTGAAGCATCTAATGCTGTTAACGGTCATATTCTTTACGTTGATGGTGGTATCCTTGCTTACATCGGAAAGCAGCCACAGTAATTCGTTACATTTTTGAAATGAATTCATACCCCTGCGAGAAACTTGCAGGGGTATTTTCATGTATGTTATAATAGAGTGCTCTATGGAGCAGAAGAAACAGTGAAAAGATAGAGGGAACGAAGGGTGAAAGATCAGCTATTTCGTACAATTCAATATTGTCTATGCAGTATCTTTTTTATCTTTTGTGGAATATCTGTAACAGGTTGTGGAAGAGTTGCTGTGCCTCTTCCAGAGTATGTGACATATTCCATTCAGGGTGTGAACCAGTATGGACAGGTTCAGACGGATGTGAATAAGGAAGCGCTTTATATTCACTGTTCGGAAGAACTTAAAGAGGAAAAGCTTGGGGCATTGGATGCACTGTTAGATTCCATGTCCGTAAGTGCAAGTCCAATGGAGGGGCTTTCCAATGGCGATGTGATTACCTTCCATGTGTCTTATGATGAAGAATTATTAAAAGAAGCTCATGTCAAATTTCAAAAAAATGACTTTACTGTTACTGTAGAGGGGTTAAGTGAAGGAGATTTAGTGGATTTATTCCAGGATATCACCATTGAAGTCACGGGCATTGCCCCATATGCTACAGCGTCCATTGTCAATCAATCTTCTGATACATTTTTCCAGCAATTACCATATGAACTTGATGTAACCACGGGCTTTTGGCCGGGGGATGTGTTGCATGTAACCTGTCCTGTAACGGATGAAACCTTACGGAGTCAGTACTATGTGACTTTATCCAAAGAAAAAGAATATTTGGTGAACCACCAGGATGCATATGCTAGATCCGCAGAGGATGTAAGCCAGGAATTTTTAACGAATATTGTACAGTCCTCCGTGGATACCTTACAGGGATTAGCCCAGGGAACCCAGGTGCGACTGATGTATCGGCTTACGAAAAAGAGTAATTATCTCTTCCAGTATAATGTGGAAAAGATTCAAAATACCAGTGTTGCTTCCTTGGAATTATTAACGGTCTCCGATGAAAATGTGGTTCGTGAGGATCCGTCCATTCCGTATAATATGCTGATTTTGGTTCTATCCACCAATGTGGCTAATGCGGACTATGATGCGGATGGATATTTTATCTTCCGGTATGATAATGTAGTTTTAACTGCGGATGGAACGTGCGTGGTGGATCAGTCCCATCCGGAACTTCGGTTTATCTGTGGGGAGAATTTAGAGGAATTAACCGCTTCTTTACAGAGCACTTATATGACCACATATCAGAGTATTTCTTTGGATAGTTCGTCCATTGTGATTACACAGTAGTAAAACATGGTATTTTGCGATGTTTTTAAGCAAAAAAGATGTGTAAATGTATTGTATTGGCATGTTATATTGTGATATAATCTATTTTAGCTTATTGTGTTGAGACTAGGTATAGTAGATGACAACAAATCATATAGTTGAGGGTGGGAAATCGTGGAAAATTACAGAAAGAAAATTCGAATTGGTGAAGCTTTACTGCAACGAGGCATGATTACTGGCGAACAGTTACAGAAGGCCTTGGAGGATCAGAAGATTCGTAAGAAGATGCTGGGTGATACCCTGGTAGAGAACGGATCCGTTAGCAGAGACGCACTGAATGAAGTGCTCTGTGAGTTGTTAAACATCTCTTTTGCTGATTTAAAGAATATGACTTTGGATCAGAAGATTGTTAATCTTGTTGACGAGAATACCATGAGAAAGTTCAAGGTAGTTCCTGTTGGATTCTATGAAGGCGACTTCAATATGTTACAGGTTGCCATGGCAGATCCAATGGATATCAATGCCATCAATGAGATTGAAATTATTACCGGTAAGCAGGTTCAGCCAATGCTTGCCAACCTTCCAGATATTAATATCTATCTGGATAAGCTCTTTGGTAAGAGCCAGACACAGGAACTCTTATCCAAGTTTAAGACACAGCAGCAGAATAATTCCTTAGTAACGGAAGCCGAAGCTGCAGAAGATGCTGCAAGACGAGAGGAAGTTGAGAACTCCCCAATCGTATTATTGGTTAATAAGATGATTGAGAATGCGGTTCGTGAGAGAACTTCCGATATTCATATTGAACCAATGGAAACCTACATCCGCGTTCGTTACCGTATCGATGGTGCGTTACGTGAGATGGCAAGATACGATGTGTCCATGTTAAATGCGATGATCGCACGTTTAAAGATCATGTCCAACATGGATATTTCAGAAAAGAGAAAGCCTCAGGATGGTCGTATTACCATCATGGTCGATGGCGGCGAGTGGGATATCCGTGTGTCCAACCTCCCTACCTGCTACGGCGAGAAGGTCGTAATGAGACTTGCATCCAAGACCGGATTTAAGCGTGAGAAATCTGCTCTTGGTATGTTACCGGATGACCTTACAAAGTTCGATAATATCTTAAAGAATCCGAATGGTATTATCCTTGTTACCGGTCCTACTGGTTCCGGTAAGTCTACCACGCTTTATACGGCATTGTCCGAATTGAATAAAGAAGACGTTAACATTATCACCGTCGAAGACCCAGTCGAGGCGAATATTGATGGTATTAACCAGGTAATGGTTAATGTCAAGGCAGAAATGACCTTCGCGAATGCACTTCGTTCCATCCTGCGTCAGGATCCGGATATTATCATGATCGGTGAGATTCGAGATACGGAGACAGCGGAAATTGCGGTTCGTGCTTCTATTACCGGTCACTTGGTAGTAAGTACACTGCATACTAACTCCACAGCATCTACCGTAACTCGATTAATTGATATGGGTATTGAGCCATACATGATTGCGGACTCCTTAGTAGGTGTTATCGCTCAGCGTCTGGTGCGTCGTCTTTGCCCGAACTGTAAGAAGGAACATCTGGTAACCATGGAAGAGAAGCGTGAATTACAGCTTCGTCCGGATAAGGAATATAAGATCTATGAACCTGCCGGATGCGAAGACTGTGGTGGTTCCGGATATCGTGGTCGAATCGGTATCTATGAAATCATGACCGTTTCTAACCGCTTAAAGTCCATTATTGGTCATGGCGGCGATGTGGATAAGATTAAGGAAGCAGCGATTGCGGATGGTATGACCACTCTTCGTGCTGCAGCAAGACGTTATGTACTGGATGGAACTACATCCTTTTCAGAAATGGTTCGTGTAACCTACGAAGTAGAGTAATTTATGACTATAAAATTTAAGTGGGAGAAATAATATTATGGCTACACCAATTCAAGAGATTTTAATGGTTGCCAAGGAAGCCGGAGCATCCGATGTACATATTACCATCGGTCTTCCTCCAATGATGAGACTTCATGGCGAATTAATGGCAATGGGATTTCCAAGATTAATGCCAGATGATACGAGAGAAATCGTATACAGTATGATGAATGAGAAGCAGCGTACATCCTTTGAAGAAACAGGTGATCACGATTTCGCTTTCGCAATTCCAAGTCTTGGTCGTTACCGTGTTAATGCATTCCGTCAGAGAAATGCTGTTGCATGTGTAATGAGAGCAATTTCTACGAAGATTCCTACTCCAGATCAGTTAGGTATTCCTGAGCAGGTGGTTGAATTATATTCTCGTAAGAGAGGTCTTGTACTGGTAACTGGTCCTACCGGTTCCGGTAAGTCCACCACACTTGCATCCATCCTGGATGTAGTTAACCAGAATCGTCGTTCCCATATCATCACCATGGAGGATCCTATCGAGTACTTACACTCTCATAAGAAGTGTGTAGTTAACCAGCGTGAAATGGGAGCAGACTCCTATACTTATGCAACCGCTCTTCGTTCTGCACTGCGTGAAGACCCGGATGTTATTCTGGTAGGTGAGATGCGTGACCTTGAGACAATTTCTACTGCAATTACCGCAGCCGAGACTGGTCACTTGGTATTCTCAACCCTGCATACCATCGGTGCAGCTGCAACTGTAGACCGTATTATCGACGTATTCCCTCCTCATCAGCAGGATCAGATCCGTGTACAGCTTGGTATGGTACTTGTTGCTGTTATTTCCCAGCAGTTAATTCCTACCGTGGATGGTAAGGGTCGTCGTGCTGCCTTCGAGGTAATGCTTTCTAACCCTGCGATCAATAACTCCATCCGTGAAGGTAAGACTTATCAGATTCCTACCTACATGCAGACCAATAAGGCCGGCGGTATGTTAACCATGGATGATTCCATCTATGCATTATATCAGGAAGGTGAAATTTCTAAGTCCGATGCAGTAGAATTCTCTCAGGATATCGGAGCTATGAAGAAGAAACTTGGTTTAGCATAAGTTTTTTGGAATCACCAATCTTTGATCATATTACAATGGTTTATAAGACCCATGTCCAATGGACATGGGTCTTTTTTCGTTCTATGAAGTTTCCTGAAAGGGCTATGGTATTATTTCGGGATGGAAGATCGTAAAATTGCATACACGATAGAACAAATGTTTGTTTTCCTTGACATTTTATATATTGTGGGTTAACATACTCAAAGTGGCATTTTCCACCACAAAATATAGGATGGAGTGAAATTGTATGGCAACATCAAATTATGATGCTTCGAGTATTTCTGTATTAGAGGGGTTAGAAGCAGTACGAAAAAGACCTGGAATGTATATTGGAAGTACTTCTACCAAGGGTCTGAATCATTTGATCTATGAAATCTGTGACAATTCCGTGGATGAACATTTGGCGGGATATTGTTCGGAAATTACCGTTTCATTAAATGCGGATGGTACAGCTACCATTACGGATAATGGTCGTGGTATTCCTGTGGGGATTCATCCTAAGATGGGAATTCCTGCGGTGGATGTGGTATTTACCATGCTTCATGCCGGTGGTAAGTTCGGAGATGGTGGTTATAAGATTTCCGGTGGTCTTCATGGTGTGGGTGCTTCCGTAGTGAATGCTCTTTCCGTATGGCTCGAAGTTACCATTAAAGTTGGTGGTATTGTATATAAGCAACGTTATGAACAGGGAAAAGTTGTGAATCAGTTAAAGCAGGTGGGAACCTGTCGGAAGAATGATACGGGTACTTCCGTAACCTTTCTTCCAGATCCGGAGATTTTTGAAAAGACCAGATTTAAGGAGGACTCCATTAAGTCCCGTCTGCATGAGACAGCATACTTAAATCCGGAACTTACCATTCATTTTGTGGATGCGCGAGTAGCTCCTGCGGAGAAGATGGACTTTTCAGAACCTAACGGTATTAAAGCATTTGTATCGGATCTGAATGCGGGAAAGGAGCCAATCAGTGAGCCAATCTACTTTAAACGGCAGGTAGAAGGCATTGAAGTGGAAGTGGCCTTCCAGTATGTGGATGAGTTCCAGGAGGAAATTCTTGGATTCTGTAATAATATTTTCACCCAGGAGGGTGGTACTCATATTACGGGCTTTAAGACAAAATTTACCATGGTATTAAATCAATATGCCAGAGAAATTGGTATCTTAAAGGAGAAGGATGCTAACTTTACCGGTATGGATGCGAGAAATGGAATGACTGCGGTGGTTGCCATCAAGCATCCAGAACCTCGATTTGAAGGTCAGACCAAGACCAAGTTAGATAATCCGGATGCAGGGAAGGTGACTGCGGATGTTACGGGAGAGGAACTGGTACTTTTCTTTGATCGTAATTTAGAGGTGTTAAAGAAGATTATCGCCTGTGCGGAAAAATCCGCAAAGATCCGTAAAGCGGAGGAGAAGGCGAAGACCAATCTCTTAGTAAAGCAGAAATTCTCCGTGGATGGTACGGGAAAGCTGGCCAATTGTGAAAGCAGAAATCCGGAGGAATGTGAAGTATTCATCGTGGAGGGAGATTCCGCAGGTGGCTCTGCGAAAACCGCCAGGGATCGTAAGACCCAGGCCATTATGCCGATCCGTGGTAAGATTTTAAATGTGGAGAAGGCTTCCATCGATAAAGTGCTTGCCAATGCGGAGATTAAGACCATGGTAACGGCCTTTGGTTGCGGTTTCATGGAAGGCTATGGCAATGATTTTGATATTACGAAACTTCGTTACAATAAGATTATTATTATGACGGATGCCGATGTGGACGGTGCCCATATCGACACCTTATTACTTACTTTCTTCTATCGATTTATGCCGGAATTAATCTATGAAGGTCATGTATATCTTGCAACCCCACCACTGTATAAAGTGGTTCCAAAGAAGGGGGAGGGAGAATACCTTTATGATGATAAGGCCCTGGAGAAATATCGTAAAAATCACACCGAAGGTAGCTTTACGTTACAGCGCTACAAGGGACTTGGCGAGATGGATGCGGATCAGTTATGGGAGACCACATTAAATCCGGAAACCAGAATCTTAAAGCAGGTGGAAATTGAAGATGCCAAGATGGCTTCCGATGTGACTGCATTACTCATGGGAACGGATGTGCCTCCTCGTAAGGCTTTCATTCACGAACATGCCCATGATGCGATTTTGGATGTGTAAATGTTTCTAATGCATTGGCACAGGACTTAAGAGATAGAGTTAGGAGAACATAGAAATGGCGGAAACAATTCAGAAAACAGAATATTCTGAAGTAATGCAGAAATCCTATATCGATTATTCCATGAGTGTTATTACAGCGCGTGCCGTTCCAGATGTAAGGGATGGTTTAAAGCCGGTACAGCGCCGTGTATTATATGCCATGGAGCAGTTGGGATTAAATGCGGATAAACCTCATCGTAAATCAGCAAGAATCGTGGGTGATGCCATGGGTAAATATCATCCACATGGTGATAGTTCCATCTACGAGACTTTGGTTGTGATGAGTCAGGATTTTAAGAAGGGAATGGCCTTAGTGGATGGTCATGGTAATTTTGGATCCATCGAAGGGGATGGCGCCGCTGCCATGCGATATACGGAGGCGAAATTAAAGAAATTCACCCAGGAAGTGTATTTAAAAGATCTTGATAAGAATGTGGTGGATTTTGTCCCTAACTTTGATGAGACGGAGAAGGAGCCGGAAGTATTGCCGGTTCGTGTTCCGAACATCTTAATTAATGGTTCGGAAGGTATTGCGGTTGGTATGACCACCAGTATTCCTACCCATAATCTTACGGAAGTAATTCATGCGGTGGAAGCATATATGGATAATGCCAATATCACCACCGAAGAATTGATGGAATATATGCCCGGTCCGGATTTTCCTACGGGCGGTATCGTGATTAATAAGAGCGAGTTAAAGGAAATCTACGAAACCGGTGTGGGTAAGATAAAACTCCGTGGTAAGGTGGATTTTGAGCCTGCAAGTAAGCGCGGCGAGCATGATAAGATTGTGATTTCCGAGATCCCATATACCATGATCGGTGCCAATATCGGTAAATTCATCTCCGATGTGGTGAATCTGGTGGAAAGCAAGAAGACTGCGGATATTTATGATATTTCCAACGAGTCTTCCAAGGAAGGCATCCGAATCGTCATCGAGTTAAAGAAGAATGCGGAGCCAGAAAAATTAATTAATATGCTCTATAAGAAGACCAAACTTGAGGATACATTTGGCGTGAATATGTTAATGATCGCGGATGGCCGTCCGGAAGTGATGGGTTTAAAGGGTATTATTGAGCACCATGTGAATTTCCAGATGGAACTGGCTACCAGAAAATATACCACGTTGCTTGCCAAGGAACAGGATAATAAGGAAGTAAAGGAAGGCTTAATTAAGGCCTGTGATATGATTGACCTGATTATCGAAATCCTTCGTGGCAGCCAGAGTTTAAAGCAGGCCAAGGGCTGTCTTATGAATGGGGATGTGACGGATATTAAATTCCGTTCCGAAACCTCTCGGAAAGAGGCGATGCAGCTTCATTTTACCGAGCGTCAGGCAACGGCGATTTTGGAACTGCGTCTTTCTAAATTAATCGGTTTAGAAATCCTTGCACTCCAGAAGGAATATGAAGAGTGCCTGAAAAGAATTGCGGAATATGAGGATATTTTAAATAATCGTCGCAGCATGGTTCGCATGATTAAGAAGGATTTAGAGGCCATTAAGAAGGAATTTGGTTACGAGCGTCGCACCAAGATTATGGATGCGGAAGCTGCAGTATACGAGGAAACCAAGATGGAAGAGCAGGAAGTGGTATTCTTAATGGACCGCTTTGGTTATGCCAGAACCATTGATATTGCTACCTATGAGCGAAATGTGGATACGGTGACTTCTGAGAATAAGTATGTGTTCAAATGTATGAATACGGACCGCGTATGTCTCTTTACGGATCTGGGTAATCTTCATCAGATTAAGGTGGCGGATCTTCCATTTGGTAAGTTGCGAGATAAGGGTGTTCCAGTGGATAATCTGTGTAATTATAGTTCTTCTACAGAAATTATCCTGTATCTATGTGATACGAATTCCTTAAAGAATAAGATGTTACTCTTTACCAGCAAGCTTGGTATGGCTAAGATTGTGGATTCTTCCGAATTCGATGTGCAGAAAAAACTGGTTCTTGCCACGAAGCTTGCGGACGGGGATCAGTTGATTTCCATTGATTCGGTGAATATTCAGAAGAATATTTATACCCAGTTTACCTTAGATGGGGAAAAGAAGGAAGTGGAGACCATTGAAAGTAATCAGCAGGTGATTTTAAAGACCTGTGAGGGAATGTTCTTAAAGTTCCCACTATCCGAGATCCCAGATAAGAAAAAGAATGCCATCGGTGTCCGGGTGATTAAACTTTCCGCAAAAGATGCAATTGATGAAGTCTATATTGTTCCGGAGGATATTGATCTTACCCTGGAATATCATGGAAAGCAATTTGAAACTTCAAAGATTCGACTGGCGCATCGTGATGGTAAGGGTACCAAATTAAAATTATAATTCTTGGAATAATTAAGAAATTTTTTAATTAACTTTATTATCTTAATTAACTAATAAAATAAATAAACCGATGATTTTGCAAAACTTTGTTAATAATTCTGCAATCATCGGTTTATTTTGTTTGGTCTTTAGAAGAAAATCACTAAATATGGTGTTTTTATAGGGCTGGAATTAGTAAATTTTGCTTGATATTTTGACCTTTCGGTTATACAATTATCATCGGTGGAAAATTTGATATTTTCTAATTAATCCTACATTCGTAGGATAAAAAATAAAATGGAGGTCTGTAAGATGAGCACTACAGCACAAGGATCAGCAAGAAGCAGAATTAATGCTTTACTTGATGATAACAGTTTTGTTGAGATTGGCGGAGCAGTGACAGCTAGAACTACGAACTTTTCTCAGCAGACAAAAGAAACTCCTGCTGACGGCGTTGTAACCGGCTATGGAGTAATCAATGGCAATCTTGTGTATGTATATAGCCAGGACGCAAGTGTATTAAACGGTTCCGTTGGTGAAATGCATGCTAAGAAGATTGCACATTTGTACGATCTGGCTTTAAAGATGGGAGCCCCAGTGATTGGATTATTAGATTCCGCTGGACTTCGTCTCCAGGAGCTTACCGATGCATTAAATGGTTTCGGTAGAATCTATCAGAAGGCAACTCTTGCCAGTGGAGTTATTCCACAGATTACTGCAGTTTTTGGTAATTGCGGTGGCGGACTCGCAATTTTAGCATCCCTTTCTGATTTTACATTTATGGAGGAGAAGAAGGCGAAGTTATTCGTGAATAGTCCGAATGCCTTAGATGGTAACTATGCTTCCAAGCTTGATACTGCTGCAGCTGCTTATCAGTCTGAGAATACAGCCAATGTTGACTTCGTTGGCGACGAAGATGCCGTATTAAACGGAATTCGTGATCTTGTTAGCATTCTCCCTTCCAATAACGAAGATGAAGCAGTATGTGAAGTCACAGATGATTTAAATCGTGCTGTGGATTCCATCGAGAATGGTGCTTCTGATCCAGCAATTATGTTACCTCAGTTATCTGATGGAAATGTATTCTTTGAAGTTGGAAAGAATCACTGCAAGGGTGTTGTTACCGGATTTATTAAGATGAATGGTGCAACCATCGGTGCTGTTGCTAAGCGTACCGAGTTATTTGATGAAGAAGGTAATTCTGTGAAGAAGTATGATGGAAAGCTTTGCCCAGGATGTGCTGAGAAGGCTGCGGATTTCATTAACTTCTGTGATGCATTTGGCATTCCAGTACTTACCATTGTTGATGTGGATGGATTTGTTGCTACAGAAGCATCTGAGAAGGTTATCGCTAAGAGCGTAGCAAAGCTTACTTATGCATATGCTAATGCTACTGTTCCTAAGGTTTCTTTAGTTATTGGTAAGGCATTGGGAAGTGCTTCCATCGTATTTGGTTCCAAGTCCATTGGAGCAGATCTTTACTATGCTTGGAATGATGCACAGATTGGTGTAATGGATAGCAATGAAGCTGCTCGTATTATTGTGGATGACTTGACTGACACGGATGCTGTTCGTAAGGCAAGCGAAGAATTCGCTTCTTTACAGTCTTCTCAGACTGCTGCAGCACGTGGCGTGGTTGATGATCTTGTGGATCCAGTGGATACTAGAAAGTATCTTGTTGCTGCATTTGAAATGTTATATACCAAGAGAGAAAATCGTCCAGACAAAAAGCATGGAACGGTTTAGTGAGGTGCTAATATGAAGAAATATTTAACATATTTACTTTTAGCGACCTTTTTGTGTATCATGACTGCATGTGGCTCAAGTAATGTTCAGAACAATGAAGCGAAGGCGATTGAATAT
>JAILGS010000005.1 GCA_024696615.1 Lachnospiraceae bacterium | reverse complement strand
GTAACCCTGACGCCTTGCAGAGTCATATACTGGATGCATATTCTTTTCTAAGATTTTGTAAAATTCCACTTCCGTATTACCGGGCCGATACAATTCCTGGCCCGCCCAGATAGAATGTAAATTATCACGATAACAGGACTCGAATAGTTTGTGGATTCCTTCCTTCGCGTGGATCAACTCATATAGTACATACTGATTTTTGGCAAACTTCTCAAAAAATGGCTCCCACCTTGGCAACCGATTACTTTTCGAAGAATTCAATGAAGAATCCATGGGCATCAAATTCCACAACTCATCGTTCATCACAAAGGACCAAGGAATAAAATGATCCACATCGTATTCTTTAGACCGCAGCACATCATCCGTAAACACATCCCGTACTTCACGAAGGGAAAGCACACCCTCCCATAATTTCCGTACATTTCCAAGCTTGCGCATCTTCTCATCCATCGGCGCTAATTTGTAAATCAAACCAGGCACTTCTGGATTATTATTCTGTAACCATTTCACTTTTTCATACTGAATCCAGCCAAGAATTGGAACCGTCTGATCCTGAATCATTTGCACCCATGCATTTTGGAAATACACCTGTTTCTTTAACTTACTGCTCTCTCCCAAAATATACGGAAGCAACACTGTCTCCCGATTCACTTCTTCGATATATGCAGTCATACGCCGCGCACTTCCCCAATCCGCACTGGTGCTGTGATGTGAGAAAAATCCCGCAAGCGCACGATACGGAACCATATTGGTTAGCTGTTCCTTGCACGATTTCAAATCCTTATTATGTTCTGCAATCGCATTTTTGATTTCGATCTTGGAGGCGTTCGCAGGCAAACTGGATAACTGGGATAATAAGAGCACTGCTCGCTCCAATCCATCCCGCACCTGTCCATCCACCTGCATTCCGCTTAGATGAATATGGAATTCCCGCACGGAATACCATGCATTTGCAATCATCTCATCAATGATTGCGTCGAAGGTCGTCTCTACAATGCCCTCCGAGATCAGCTGTACAATTGCTTCCAACCAGTAGAATTTGTAGCAATATGACGGATCCTTCATCATCAAGGAGAATCCTTCGATATCCAGCTGATTATGATATTGTTCGTCCAAATGTAGCGTATAATCGCCACTCAGTCTCATATCCGCCATATGTGCTCACGCTCCGAAAAGGGGTAGGCCTTACCACTTTAAAAATTCATCCAACTCTTTAGCAAGTAATTCCACTGCTGATAAATAAATTCGCTTCAAATATAATATCCGATATGACGCGTCCCACCAGAGGATAATTCGATTACTCGATTAATATCTGGATCCTCTGACTCGTTTAGCTGACTCGGACAGAGATAGCAGGTTACCACCGAATCTTTACCTACTTCAACAGTACCTAAGCCTTTCTGATGAAATTATCATATCAAAATATACTAGCGCTTTTTGGTACTTTAAAAAAGGCCCTGTTCTTTACATCCCAGCCTCAATCTTTTCCACCAATTCGATATCTGCGGGAAGCCAGTCCACGTCATAGAGTTGCGACTTGGTAAGCCACTTTGCCATTAGGTGCTCTTTTAACACAAGGGCGCCGTGGGAGACTTCACACCAGAAGCAATCCATGGACAGATGGAAATTAGGATAATCATATTCGATGGTATGAATAAAATCCCCCACCACGATTTCTGTATCAAGTTCTTCCATAATTTCACGCTTTAGAGCTTCCTGTGGTGTTTCTCCGGCTTCGATTTTTCCACCTGGAAACTCCCAACCACCCTTAAAGTCCCCATATCCTCGCTGGGTTGCAAAGATTATTGGCTCTGCATGTTCATTGGTTGCTTTGATTACTGCTGCTACTACTTTTATGATTTTCATAATTACTCCTACTTTATTACACATTTGCAATATTACTTATTGGCGTGCTTGAAATATTGCGTATTTATGCACTTACAATATATTCATAGATATCTTCACGAACTGGAACATCCAAAATCCATTCGATTTCCACGGCGGTCTTATCCGTATTGACCATGGTGAATTCTTCCACGTTTCCACTGGCTGTCATAGGGCCAAGATAATAGAATTCCTTGGATATTTTATCATCCTTATTCTTCCGGACAAAAAGTTCCACCCGGATTCCGCGCTCTTTGGCATTTAAGAAATTCTGTACATCCTCGGACTGAATGCTACGACCGGATTTGGAGATAGCGATCAACCGATCACGGAAGCCTTCGAGAAAATGATCTTCATACTTGGTCGTATCGCTGATATCATCTGCTTTATCATAGTTGATGAAGACAGGGAACGTCTTCGTCTTTTTATCATATTTGTAACCACCAATATTCAGAGGGACTTCATTCTGCTCCCAGTTTAGAAGGCGGCACACGTCTTCATAGGTGTATTTCTGGTATAAAACCAAATCCGAATTGTCATAACTATTCTGATAATCCCGCTCATATCGATGAATTCCAAATTCTACAAGTTCCTTCATAATCTTATAAAATTCAGGATTTTCTAACATGTGAAGAAATTTTTCGCTTGGCTTATAATCCGATGCGTCCTCTTCAATAAAGACGCACTGCTCATAGGTTTTCTTACCAGTTCCTGCAGGGAATTCGTTAGTCAATACATTCACCAGATTCTCCTTCTGATGATCACTGATTTCTTTCCCATAAGCCTTTAGATCTTCCGATAGTCCTTGGAAAAGACCAATGGTAGTAGGCCCCACGTAGTTGAGCATTCTTTTCATCAACTGCAATTCCTGAATACGCTTTCCATTAGCAAGCTTCTTAGAAACAAATTCCACCACTTTCTCCTCATCCTTGGATAAGCGAACAGTATATTCTTTTTCATACTTTTCTAAGAATTTGTAATAGGAACCTAAGCTATTATTATCAAATATTCGAAGGACATCCATTTCTCCATAATCATCAAAATCACGAAGGGCCGGAATCCGTCCTAACTTATTCTTTAAATTCGTATAATTTTCACGAATCAATTTAATATCACTAAAGTTCGCATTATCCACGGAGGAAAAGATTCTCTTTCGACTAATCTCATCAAAGTGCACTGTGGAGGCGCCTGGGATCACTCTTCCACCTTCCATCAGATAACGGCGAATGTTATCTTTGTTATAAGTTCGATCCCCGGAAAGTGCGATTGGGATCATAAAGTTATTCGTGTAATTGCCAATAAAATCAAGGATTACCACATATTCTTTTCCATTGGCTTTTCGAAGACCTCGTCCAAGCTGCTGAATGAATACGATTGGAGACTGGGTTGGTCGTAACATAATGACCTGATTCACCTCCACAATATCCACACCTTCATTCAAGATTTCCACAGAAAAGATGTAATCGAGTGGTTCCTTCTCCTTGGCACCCGGTGCTTGTGTTTCCGACTCCACTTCGTCCATCGCCAACCGCTCAAATGCCTCCTGACGCGCTTCTTCAGATGAAGAACCGTTTAATGCAATGGTTCTAAAACATTTGCCGGTGGACGGATTCACAAGCTGATTGAATTTTCTAGAAAGCTCCTCGGACTCCTGAATGGAACTGCAAAAAACCAGTCCCTTCACTTTCTCGCCGCTATATCCATAATATGCGGCCTGTTCTACGATATGCTTGATTCGCTCATCGCTTGTTAACATGGTAAAATCGCGATGTGCTTCTTTGTCATCGCCGATGATTTCCAAATCCGTTAATCCAAAATAATGGAATGGGCACAGAAGATCCTCTTCCATAGCCTGCTGAAGGCGGATTTCATACGCAATCTGATGATGGAAGAGTTCGTAGACA
>JAILGS010000063.1 GCA_024696615.1 Lachnospiraceae bacterium | reverse complement strand
TAACACCGCCCTGCTCAATGGCACGACGTCCGTCTGAACGAGTGGTTACCATCTTACCCTTAACGAGGATACTGATCAAATCGATGGAACCTTCATTAAAGTCTTCTTCCGTAAGTTCCTGAGTTAAGAGATTGGCTGTGTCTCCGCCTCCAAATGCTGCTTTAGCCTGACTCTCTGCCTTCTTGGCCTCTTCCTCGCCATGAACTAAGTTGGTTAACTCATATGCAAGAATTTCCTTAGCTGTATTTAACTGGCTTCCTTCCCAGGACTCCATCTTTTCAATCTCCTCTAATGGAAGGAAGGTAAGCATCTTAATACACTTTATGACATCCTGGTCCCCCACATTTCTCCAGTACTGATAGAACTCATAAGGAGAGGTCTTATTCGGGTCAAGCCATACTGCACCCTTGGCAGTCTTACCCATCTTCTTACCTTCGGAGTTGGTTAATAAGGTGATGGTCATGGAATCCGCATCATCCTTACCAAGCTTCTTACGTACTAAGTCAGAACCTGCAAGCATGTTGGACCACTGATCATCTCCACCAAACTGAAGATTACATCCATACTTCTGATATAACATATAGAAATCATAAGCCTGAAGTAACATATAACTCATCTCAAAGAAAGTTAATCCACCTTCACGCTCCATACGATTCTCATAAGCTCTTGCACGAAGCATATTGTTCACATTAAAATGAACACCCACTTCTCTCATGAACTGCATAAAATTCAGATCACGAAGCCAATCCGCATTGTTTACCATCAGCGCCTTGCCTTCACCAAATTCAATAAAGCGGCTCATCTGCTTTTTAAAACATTCACAATTGTGATCAATGATATCATTGGTCATCATTCCACGCATGTCGGTACGTCCACTTGGATCACCGATCATACCCGTACCACCACCAACTAAGGCGATTGGTCTGTTTCCAGCCATCTGAAGTCTCTTCATTAAGCAAAGAGCCATAAAATGGCCTACATGAAGGCTGTCTGCAGTTGGATCAAATCCAATATAAAATATGGCCTTTCCATTATTCACAAGATCGCGAATTCTTGCTTCATCCGTAACCTGAGCGATTAATCCTCTGGCAACCAGTTCTTCATAAATCTGCATCGTCTGTTCTCCTTTTTTTCTATGTAGATAATCACATGAAATTGTAACCACTTTGAATTCCTATGTCAAGTTCGAAACACTTGTAAAATATGGATTTTCCTTGGTTTTTTCCATCCTTTTTTGTATTCTTTTACTTTCCATAACCCCAACAATTTGTTATAATATAAAGTACTTATATGCTGTAGCTTTATTGTAATTTCATATGTGGGGGAAAACATTATGATTTATTCGTCAGCCTTTTTAAAAGATAATAATAAGGCTTCTATTGCGCATTGCTCCATGGGACACGACTTTATCGTTATCTTAGGGGATGAAACATTCTACTTTCTATTACAGAAGACCGGTGGCATAAGTTTTTTAGATATTTTACCGGAGAAAGATCGAAGTGAATTTAAAGAGGCCTGTCTACAATTAGAACCTAATGATTCCATTCGAACCTTAACTAGCATTACCAATGCCAAAGAGAAGCAATTCCTCTGTGATATCATTGTTTCCAATAATGGTAAATATTTAAATGGACAGCCAGTATGGAATGTTACCATTTATCATCTGAATTACCTAGAAAGCCAATATGTTACCATGATGGACAAGATGCGTAAATATCGCTCCTGTCTTGCTTTATACGGGGATTATCTCTTTGACTATGATCAGGAGATGGATCGTTTCTCCGTATTTAAATATTTAGGAACCAGTTCTTCCCCATTTATTGTATGTACTTTGGATGATTTTAAGAATATTATGGCCCCCGTTGCTCCTTCCCTGCAGGTGAAAGATGATCTCTTTAGTTTCTTAGATCGTCTTGCCACTACCAAGGATGGATTTGAAATCACTTTAGATTTCCCGAATGTCCGTACCTTTAAGGACTTTATCAAATGTGATATCAAAGTGGGAGTCTTAAAGAAGGACACCAATGGCCTGATTCTTACCGGTATTATCCGACCTGCGGATACTTCCAATGATAATTTCACTCCATACTATGCAACCAAGGAAGCCAAGGATACCATGACGGGGCTGTTAAATAAGCGTGCTTCTCAGGAATATTCCAATGCATTGATTGAGATGAATCCTAACGCTATGCATTATTGCATCGTTATGGATATTGATAACTTTAAGAATGTTAATGATAACTACGGCCATATGTTTGGTGATGAGGTCATCTGTAAGGTGGGCGAAACCATGAACACCGTATTAAACAGCCGTGGATTTGTGGGTCGTTTTGGTGGTGATGAGTTCTATATGTTCACAGATCATGTGGACTCCGAAGAGAAGCTTCGTACCATCCTTACAGCGATTCGTAAGGAAATCTACTATGCTTACGAGGATCGCTTCCCGGATTTTCATCCAACCCTGTCCTTTGGTATCAGTTTATATCCTACCGATGGCAAGCGTTATGATGAATTATTTAAGATTGCAGATAAGTGCTTATATATTGCTAAGGAAAAGGGTAGAAATCGTTTTATCATCTACGATCCAGAAAAGCATGCCTCTATCGCAGAGAATGTGATGACCAGAAAGCGTGCCCTTTCTCCTGCACAGCGTGCAGAATACTTAGCAACTTTAATGGGTGATATTGCCATTGAACTTTCCAAGCATGGTAAGGATTATCTTCAGATTATCCTGGATACCTTGGCAGCAGAATTTGACTTAGATGGTATTCGAATCTATAAGGGAAAGCCATCTAAATTAATCATGCACAGTGGTACCTATAAGACCTTCCCTGACATAGAGCAATATCTCTATGATGAGGAATATCTGAATTATTTTGATACCAATCATGTGATGATGTTAGGTCATATGACGAATTTTGAAGCCAATCATAAAGCATTTGCCCAGGCCACCATGGACTGCTCCATTATGGCGGGCATTACCTTCTTCTTCCCACAGGATGATGGAAGTAATCTCTATATGTTTTATGATATCTTTAATCACTCTGCGCGATGGGCGGATTCCGATAAGAATCTGTTATTAGTAATGAGCCGTCTGCTCTCCTACTATTTTAATGATTACGAAAACAATGAGTAGAAAGGATTATTTCCATCATGAATTCTGAGCATTTGACATTTGAACAATGGTTACAGCAACCCGTAGGTTTAGTCTGTTGCGGTGGTGGCGGTAAGGGGGCCTATCAATTAGGTGTCTTTCGTGCCCTCTGCGAAGCAGGACTTTCAGATTGTATCAAAGCAGTATCCGGTAGTAGTGTGGGGGCTTTAAATATGGCTCTGTGGGCCTTAGATCGGGGCGGTGAAGTCAGTAAGAGTATCTGGAATGCCATTCGTCCTGAAGATGTGTTAGAGATTGACGATGCTCTCTTATTTAATGGAAAGGAAGGAATTTCCTCCCATGCCCATCTTCGTGCCCTGATTGAACAGGTGGATTTAATGCAGGTAAGTAATTCCTCATTGGATCTTTATGCCACGGTTAGTGAATATCCTACGGAATTATCCCTGGATAGTGAAGCAACGGTGCGATATCTTCGCTTAAATCATCGCTCCCCGGAAGAGATTACGAATATTTTATTAGCCTCCTCCTCCATGCCAGTGATTTATGAACCCGTTAGGATGAATGGATTATATTATAAGGATGGAGGAATTCTGGATAATACGCCGATTCGCCCTCTCTATGATGCGGGCATTCGCTATTTTATTATTCTTCCCCTCCATACTCGTAATGTGGATTATGCAGCAAGCTTTCCGGGAGCGCATTTTCTTACCATTACTCCTTCCAAGGATTTGGGGGATCTTTTTACCGGTACCTTGGACTTTACAAGCGCAGGTGCCAAATGGCGTAATGACTTAGGCTATATGGATGCAGCTCGTACCATTCGCCTGTATGACAATGAAGATGCCAATGAAGAGGAGATTAAAGCCATTGAACTACGGCAATTTGAGAATACACAGAAAGTAAATCATGCTCTGGATCAAGCGAGTTCCAACCTCTCCAAGTTGGATGATCTCTTTAGTAAATATATGTAAAGAATATCTTTAAGAAATATATGTAAAGGTTATAACTATGTTATTAAGTGATTTAAAAAGTGTGGTGGATGCACAGCTTCTGTATCATCCGAAGATGCAACCACAGGACCTGATTCATCTGGTTCAGCAGCACCTTTTCGGCAATGTCGTTACAGTAAGTAATGCTTCTGATAGCTTAGCATTTCTTAAAAAAGAATATGATTCCAATGTCTATGAATATCAGAGAGAGGATTTATCCTCTCTCCCTTTTTGTGAGCCTATTGGAAATTATTATACCCGTGTGAATTTACTGAAATTAAAGGCAGAAGAATTAGAACTCTTTAATCGGATCTATATTGCTTCTGCTTCCTTGGGAACCAGCTTTCAGACCATCCTTGGTACCACCACCAACGGTACCTGTGTAGGACTCTCCCTCAAGGAATGTGCTACCAAGGAAGAGATGGAATGCTACCTCTCCAGGCTCTATCTTTTATCACAGATGGCAGCAGCAGGAATGTTCTCTTTCTCCGGAGAAGATATGGAGGAAGCACTAAAGGCCCATGAGCGTGCAGGATATCCTATTGTGCATCACAGTAACGCCTATATGGACCATTATATGGATACAGCCTATCGTGTCATCGATGAGCGCTTTCTTCCCTTAATTGGTCTGATTCGCCGCTTGGATGAGCTTTTTACCACCAAGGAGCGCGTGATTCTTGGAATCGATGGAGCCATGGGGACGGGAAAAACCACCATTGCCTATCTCTTAAGCTCCCTCTATGAAACAAGCGTGATTCCTACGGAGGATTTCCCTCTTCCACCGGATCTTGCCAAGGAAAAGGACCGTTTAAAAGAACCTGGGGGAAATTTCCATTATGAATATCTGCGGGATTATGTGATTCAGAAGATTAAGAAAGAAAATCTCATTACCTATCCATGCTATGACGAGCGCTATGTCACAGGATATCGGGATGTATGTGTTCCTGCAAGTAAGTTAATGATCGTGGATGGAACCTATAGTGAGCATTTTGAATGCCGTAAAAACTATGATTTAAAGATTTTCTGTAAGATGGATCCTGCTTATCAGGCTTCCATTATTCAGAATAAATATCAGGATTATAATGCATATCAGGACTATCTTCACTATTTAAAACCATATGAAGATAAGTATTTTGAACATTATGAGATCGAAGATCGTGCTGATCTTGTATATTCCTTCCCATATGAAGAATATGACTTTAAGGGAGTTTCACTTAAAAAAGGCCGTTGATAATCAACGGCCTTAGTTGTTGCAGTCAAATCCAAATCATAATCATTATGATTTATTTCATTCGAACAATCGTCTTGGCATACAACGCGTAGTATATAAGCATCTTATGCGAAACTTTCCTGTCTAGCTCGCATTGTTGTTGCGATGACAGGTAAGTCATTCTCGTGCTCAATGGAGTAATCCACCATCGTAGAAACCTCATCTGTGTTATGGCAAAGAACTGCGATTGTCTCTGCAGCGATTGCCCAAGAGAAGATTACTCGTAACATCTCTTCTCTTGCAGTTGAGTTCATACCCTGGAATGGATTATCCAACATATAGACTCTCGCGTTACGAGATAATGTAGTCGCGATCTTAAGCTTCTGTACAGATACTGCGGAATACTCTCCAACGGTCTGTGCCTTATCAAACTTAAGGAACTCCATGATCTCATTGAAACGTTCATAAGAGAAGTCCTCAAACATGTTAGCGAAATTCTTACCAACCTGCTCGTAAGTCATATAGGACTCGAAGTAGTTATCCGAAGGCATACTAACAACCTTCTTCATAGGAATATTACTACTTACGTTTCCTGCGTCCTTAGCGACACCCAACTTAGCGAACTCTTGAGGTCCTTTCTTCGTACTGCCAAGGATTGCATATACGTTCGAATTACCTAATTTAACTGCGTTTCCTGCGTTAACCTTAGTCATGGTTAGAACTTTTCCTAAACCCATATGCAACACCCACCTTTCCTTATGTGTAACTATTTTAACCTTTCCCAGAGAATAATGCAACCCATTGGAACAGAAAAAAAACCACAATTATTCTGGCTTTCTTCTTTATAAATTTTATACAATCTGTCCTTTGGCTGCCAATTTTTATATTTCCAAAATGGAAAGATTTTGTATTAAATGAAGAATTAAATACGACATATTGTGTGAAAGTGTTTTCATTTTTTATGACACATTTTCACTTTTTTCTAAAAATTTTCTATAAAATCCAAAAAAAATACAAAAAACATATGGATTGTATCAAAAAAAGAACAATTCATTCAAAGGAAAATTCCATCGATCATCATAATCAATAATCGATAATTGAGAATCAATAATCTTAATCGATAATCGATAAAAGATCATCAATAACTTCGAATGGTATCTTCCGAATCATCTAATGGCTCGGATATGGATCGAATCTCCACCTCATAACTTACCTGATCATTCACCTTTACTAGAACCACATCTCCCACTTTATGTCCCATTAAGGCTTTTCCTAAAGGGGAGTCAATACTAATATAATGATTTAAGGAATTACCACGGATACTGGTCACAATATGGAATTCCATGGTCTCATCATCCTCCGGATAATAGACTTCCACCACCTTATTGATGCCCACTTCATCCGCCTTGGAAGTATCATCGATGACTTCCGCCATCTTTAACATTCTCTCCAGATAATGAATCCGACTTTCATTCTTATTCTTATCCCTCTTGGCAGCATAATACTCAAAGTTCTCACTTAAATCTCCCTGTGCTCTGGCTTCTGCCACCGCTTCCAATGCTTCCTTTCGTACTACTAACTTGCGATGCTCGATTTCCGCTTCAATCTTAGCTACATCACTCTTCGTTAATCGTTCACCCATGTGTTCACACTTCCTTCCACGTTCATTCACCTAATTTTCTACCAAATGCACCCACTCCATCGGATCATCGATGATTGCGTCCGCACCGGTACTTGCCAGTTCTTCCCTAGTGCGAAATCCCCAGGTAACTCCAATGGTAAAAAGCCCCGCTGCTTTTCCCGTCTTCATATCCACACTTGTATCTCCAGTGTATACTACCTCCTCTTTCTTTAAAGAAAGAAGCTCTAAGATTTCATAGACGGCCGCAGGATCCGGCTTTTTCGCCACATGGTCCCGTTGTCCTAAGGTAACATCAAAAAAACCACTGCCATACACTTCTTCTATCACTCGAAGGGTATTTTCATGGGCTTTATTAGAAAGAACTGCCAATTTTATTCCTTGGGCCTTTAAGTTTTTTAAGGCCTCTAGAACACCTTCATAGGGAACACATCCAAGGAAGCATTCTTCCTTAAAATGTTCCACATAATCCGCCATTACTGCTTCGTAATGGGATAACTCCTCATCTCCCGCAGCCCGTAAGGCTCTTTTAATTAATTCATACTGTCCATCTCCCACAAAAATCTTATATGCTTCTAGGGGATGGGGAGCAAAACCCGCTCTCATTAAACATCCATTGGCACAATTGCCAATGGATGCTAAGGAATCCACAATGGTTCCATCTAGATCAAATATGATTGCCTGTTTCATGATAAAGTTCCTTCATTCGCTCTACTTTGGTTTCATCCATGTCATGGGTACTATAACGAGCTTCTTCATAGAGCGAGGTAAATTCGTCGCTTGGGCCATCCTCTCCCAGGAAATTCTTACTCACTTCCATAGGAACTAAGGTTTTACTCACCACAAGCTTGGTCTTTAATTTCTTACTCCGTTCTTTGGCGGCGCTTTCCACACGAGTCTTATAAGTGGTTCGGATTCGATCCCTGGTACTTCCCTGACCGAATAAGTTCTTCCAAAAACTACCGCCCTCCACATGTTCGATTGGCTTTTCCCTTACGGGACGAACGAATTCTTTCACATCCATGCCTTCGCTCTTTCCATATTTTAAGGAGCGAATTGCAGAGATGGCAAGTACTACTAAGAAAATCAGTCCGATACTACCAATCACTACTACGATCAAATCCAGGATTAGATTGCCTTCTCCCATATCGAGATTCGGAGCAATGGCCTGATCAATACTATCCGTGGTCTTTTGCACGGTTTCAATCACTGTCTCCGCTTCTTTGGTTTCTCCAAAATCAAAGAGATGAATAATCTTCACCACCACAGCCCATACAACTCCAAGAACCTTGGCAAGAATGGTCTGTACATGTAAGAATGGCAAAGCCACCATAACAACTAATGCCAGGATAACAAAGATGGCAAGGATGACACTATTGACACTCATGGCCTGATCCGGACGGAAACTACTAACGCCTGCATTCTCCTTCATCAGTTCATTCACATTGGATAGATTAAACCAAATAAAGAAGAGAAGCATGTATAAAATCGTTGCATAATATGGCATAGCCTGGGCATTGGCCGTAAGAATGGAGCCACCCATAATATAACATGCAATTAAAATTCCTAGATCCAGCGGAAGAAATGGCTTCTCCGTCTTTCTTGCAAGGGAAAATACTAACAGTACCAGAATTGGCAAAAGGGAGAAAAATTTAATCTCCGCAGGTCCCTGCACAGCTAGCGCAAAGCCCACAACAACGCCAAAATGGATCAATACTGCTAAATTCTTGAATTTTAAAAAGCTCTTGGTAACATAAAAAATAACCACTACAAGACCTGTAAGTAACAGGATATCCGAACGAAGTACCGTGGCTCTGGTAATTCCATGCACCATCACATTCATGCCGCAGCATACCACAACCACCTGCATAATTAACTGTAATACATGGAGAATGCATTCAATCACTACATTACTTTTCATAGCTGCACCTCCCATGGATATACGGATACATGCGCCAAATCCGAAATCGAGAATTCTGGCTGATGCTCATATGGCAGAATCCACATGGAATCTCCAAGATTCTTAGAGAAGTCTTCTAATGCATTCTGTAGCGTTACTCCGGATGCGATGGAAATCATCACATATAAGGTATCCGAGGACTGGGAGTGCTGGGATTGCATTTGCGAAAGGACTTCCACGAAGGAACGATGCTCCGCTTTGGCATCAATATGCGCTAAGGCTGTTAACAGGCGGTCCATATGCAGGGAGGAATTTCCATCATCTAAGACAATTTCTTCCTTCGTAAACACATCCACTGCATTCGTGACTAAGCTTACTGCCACATTGGCCTTCATTAACATGTCGCTTAATCCTGCTGCAATGGAAATGCACTCTTCCACCAGACGGTCGGAGGACCAATTGGTCTCCGTATCCAGGTTTAACAGGATGCAGGTCTTCTGGCTGGAGGTATTTCCATGCACATTGACCTTCAAATCCCCGGTTCTTGCGGTGGCTTTCCAGTTAATAGCGCCCATGGTCTCCATTCCCGTATATTCACGGATGGAACGAAATTCAAATGGATCCTCATAGAGACGCTTTCTTGAAAGAAGCTCTCCCATCATGGTTCTAAATGGAATCGCTAACTGCTTCGCATCAGCAACCTTCGGATATACCGTAATCTGAGAAAATACAGGAACCGTATCAATATAATCCACACTTAAAAAGAGATTGGCAGATACTAACTCCACTTCTTCTATATTAAATACGCCTCGTCCCGTACATTTGCAAGGGATACGACGGGTAATCTTCTGATAAAAAAGAAGGGAAAAGATATCATTCTTGTAGGTTTTATCAGATACAGCAACATTTTCTTCTATATCCGTAAAACGCAGGGAGCGATCCGTCTTGAATTTTAGACGCACCATTAACAAAGGCAAAATCTTTTCATTGGAAATCACCTCAATTAAATCCACTTGATCGCCCTGGACCACCTGATTCTTGGAGAATTCCACCGAAACCTTTAACCCATGGTCCCAATATTTCTCATATAACTTATTTTGTACAAAATAGAGCAAGAATGCTCCTGCCAAAATAATAATCAATATCATTTATTTTCTCTTCCATTCCTCTGTTGGCACGGTTACGCCGGCAACCACCTGACGAATCAGATCGCGACGGCTGTCATCATTGGTCATATGGCTAATGGTGGTGATTCGATGCGCAAATACCTTATCCGCCAAAGCCGTAACATCTTCTGGAATTACATAGTCCCTACCCTGAACATAGGCATAGGCACGTACCGCGCGAAGCATGGCCAGGGTTCCACGAGGGCTCACTCCCACACTGATATTCGGATTCTTTCTAGTTGCTTCCACAATACTTGCAATATAACGAATGATATCCTCATGAATATATACATTCATCGCTTCTTCCCGCATGGAAAGTACTTCTTCCCGGGTGGTGATTGCTTCCAAAGTTGCCATTGGATTATTCATTAAAAAGCGCTTACAAATATCCACTTCCTCATCCACGGATGGAGTTCCCATGGATAACTTTAACAGGAAACGGTCCAACTGAGCCTCTGGAAGTGGGAAAGTACCCGCGGTCTCCAAAGGATTCTCCGTGGCAATAACAAAGAATGGACTACCAAGTTCGTAGGTTACGCCATCAATGGTACAGGTATGTTCTTCCATACACTCTAACAAAGCGGACTGGGTTCTTGGAGTTGCACGATTGATTTCATCTGCAATCACAATATTGGTAAATACTGGTCCGGTCTTTAAGGCAAATGCTTCTTCCTTCGGATGATACACATTCAAACCAACAATATCTGCTGGGAGAAGGTCCGGAGTAAACTGAATTCTTGCAAAATCTGCTGAAATCGATTTGGCCAGGGACTTGGCCATAACCGTCTTGCCGGTTCCTGGAACATCCTCTAATAATACATGTCCATCTGCTAACAGTGCAGTCAGGACAAGATCGATTACCTGGGATTTTCCAATCAGAACTTTTTCAATGTTCTCTTTGATTGCGCTAGCCTTGTTCATACTTGTTTCCTTTCTTGTATAAATTCTTTCTTATATGAATTCTTTCTTATATGAATTCGATGGAATACATATTGCTATCTTAATACGTTGATAAATGTTATTGATAAATTTCGTTGATTAATTAATTCATTGGAAAATAAATTCATTGGAATTCATTTCGATATCCATTCATGACGCATTTTAATTAAATCATAATATAATCTATGCAAGTTAAATCACAATATAATCAGCGTGTTTAGCATCCATTTTCTTCTATTTTGGCTTATCGAAAGATCAAAACCTTATTATTCCTATGATTTAATCTTAATTTAACCAATTCACATTTCCCATGGTTGACACATTTTGTAATTCTCCCGGGCTTTTCCTATTTAATTACCACATTCCACACTAATTTTATTGAAGAGGGCCATAATGTCTTCAATCTTCATGGAAGATTTGGCATCTCCCTTTTCATCCAGGACAGCTTTTCCTTCATGCATCATTAGAATACGATTCCCATATTCCACTGC
>JAILGS010000054.1 GCA_024696615.1 Lachnospiraceae bacterium | reverse complement strand
CTGGGCCTGAGGGACTCGAACCCCCACAATGCTGGAATCAGAATCCAGTGCCTTACCATTTGGCGAAGGCCCACTGTGTTGACTTGTTGTGTCACAACAAAGGCTATTCTATATGATTCCAAAAAAGAATGCAAGAGTTTTTTTGTATTTTTTTTAAAAACTTTCAACCCCGCCCCTAAAAAGCATTTTCATTGCAAAGAACTGGCTTTAATGATATAATTTTTCTAGTCTATCGACAGAAAGAGGGGCGTATTATGAATATCAATTTTTTACTTTGCCTATGCGGTATTATCGTTAATGCTGCCGGCATTGCATTTAATGTATATGCACTCAATACCGTGGGTGCCATTGTATTATTAATTGGATGTATTCGCATGGAGTTTCCCAATACTCCTTTGGGAAAGAAGATTTTCCATTATGCCATTGCCAATGTGATCGGATCCACTGGAGCATTATTCCTGTTCCTCTTCTTAAATGGTTCCCACAATCGCATGGTTTCTTCCATTGCACTGGGCATTAATGTATTCTTCTTTATTTATTTTACTTATTATTTTACCGAATTCATTATTGATCGTGCGAAGCAGATGAATGAAAGTGCCATTACAAGAAACTTCCGGAGTATCTGGACCATGGCCGGAGTATTATCCTTCGTATATTTTATGTCCTACTATAATTTAACAACATCCGTTGTGACGATTATAGCCATCATCTTCTTAGGCGCTGCACTGTACTACTGCTATGCCACCAGTAATATTGGTTCCGTTGTATTTAGCGCACAGCAGTAAATTTGAAAAGAAATATAAAAGAATTTCTTGACAAGAAATAAGATTGGTATATAATGATTTTTAGAACAAAGGCGTTCTGACTTAGGTCAGTGCGCCTTTTTTTATTCCCTTTTGATCTTAAGGCACATGCCTTTTGATATAACTCTAACCCTTTTATCAACTCCTATCTGCATTGGCAGATAGTCCGTTCTCCGTTTACCCGCGGTGATTGGACCAAAAAACCTCAGGCGACCCCCTGGGGTTTTTTGTGTTTTTTTCGTGAAACCTTCGGATATAATTGCAATTTCATGGGTTTTTAAGTATACTTTCTACCATTGGAGGTATATGACACATGGATCAATTATGGAACTTGGACAATGGATTTTTCCGTTTTATGTCCAAATTTTTCGATATCATTATTTTAGGAGTGTTGGCTTTGGTATGCAGTATCGGCATTATTACCATCGGTCCTTCCCTCTCCGCAATGTATTATGTCATGTTAAAACTTGTTCGAAATGAAGAAGGATATGTGGTAAAGGGATTCTTTAAATCCTTCCGTCAGAATTTCAAACAGGGGGTACTATTAGAACTTCTTGCAGTGGCTGTCATTGCTTTCCTTACCGTGGATTTAACAGTCACTTATCAGTGGATGAATGAGCCTGGTGCATCCTTCCTCATTACCATCCTCTTCTATTTATTACTGGGATTTATGTTCGTGGCCATTGCAACCACCATCTACGCATTCCCAATTCTTGCCCGATTTGAAAATCCAACCAAGAAGATTGTTATGCTTTCCCTGACTTTGGCTCAGAGAAACCTTCCCCAAACCCTCTTACAGTTAGTAATATATGTATTAGCGGGCGTAATGATTTATATCTATCCAATCTCCATGTTCTTTGTGATTGGTATTGCTGCCTTTATTAATTCCATCATCCTTCGTAAGATTTTTGATCCTTATGTAAAGACGGATTCCGAAGGAAAGATTACCGAATATACGGATGAGTCCGTGGAAGCACTCCTTGCCAAAAAACAGGATGAAATCCGTACCGGCTCCGCTCCTGCTAAGATTACTTACACCGGAAACACCTATGTGGCACCAGTGACGGAAGAAGATCACGCAGATGATAGCGAAGAAGACGACGCAACCGACAACACAGAAGATCATAACAAAGACACCGCGGAAGTGAAGGAGTAAATCATGTCAAATCAAAAGGATCTAAAAGAGGAGATTCGTAGCGAAAAAGCGAAATTTAAAGAACTCCCCTTCGGTGAAAAGATTGCCTATATTAAGGATTATTATTGGATGCCCATTGTAGCTGTTATTTTAGGAATCCTTCTCATCTATGCCCTGATTCAGACCTTCATTGCTAAAAACTATGATACGGTTTTATATGTGGTGTTAGTGAATAATGACAAATCCGTATGGGATGATGATATTGACCGCTATGAGAATGCTTTAAGCGCGGACTACGCCGCCTATATTGGCGTGGATAATGTGAAAGAACGCGTGATTGTGGATAATAATTATGTTTTAGATTGGGAGAAGGATGCCGAGATGTCCATCTACTCCGCCGAATCCCTGACGGCCATGATCTATGCGGGACATTTTGATGTGGTATTTTCCGATGATCCGGGAATGGATTATTTCTGCGAGGATGAATATACCTACTTCTATAATCTCGAAGAAATCTTTTCTGCAGAGTATTTAGAAGCCCATAAGGATCAGATTTATTATTACACCTATAAGGACGGTCATAGCGAGCCCATTGCCTTCCTGGTAAAGGAAGAACCAAAAGTAGCTGCTGCCGGACTTACCATAGATCCCGTCTATGTGGGAGTCATTTCTAATTCCACCCGTACCGAGCAGGCGGTGGACTACATTCAGTTCATGATGTCTGAAGAATAACGAATCCATAAATCTTCCGGAGACTGGTCCGAAGGAACAAATCCAAGTTTCTTCGCAAGCCTGATCGAAGGAAGATTTTTTTGATTCACCCGCACCACAATGGGGGTGTGCACTCGTGTGGCGGCATAGGAAAGCACCTTTTCGCAGATGTCTTTCGCCAATCCCTCATGCTGTACTCTTCGGTCCAAATGATATCCAAGCTCCACCATCATCTCCTCACCCATATGGGTATGTTCCAGACCGATTTGTCCCACCAAGGTTCCAGAAACGATGACAGCCCAGATTCCATATTCATAAAAGCGATACATATACTCCTCATAGGCAATCCAACGTTCCTCTTCCTCTTCCAAGGTCCCAAGAGGTGGAAGAAAAGCCACATTCTCCTGATCCTCATAGAGGCGAAAAATCTCCTTCACATCCTCCTTCGTCATTTCCCGAAGAACATAGGAATGCTCCGGATTTCCCGGACTCCTTCCTTCCAGAATCGGCAGCGGAAAATGATAAAAGCGACAAAATACCAAGAGGGCATAGTCCTCTTCTAATTCTTCAAAATCATCAATCACATAGGGTGCATTGGACTCGTATAATCCCAGGGTTGGAACCTCCACAGGAAGTGTGGCAATATCCTTAGTCCTTGTCAGGAGACAAAATGCCCTCTGTTTTAACAGGGAATAATCCCCTTTTCTACAACTTTCATAGATGTTTTTCCATTCTGTTTTCATGGCTGCAGCCCGCATGATACATGCATCCACATCCTGATCTTCAAAGTATTGCATAAAAATTTCTCCAATAAGTCTTCCCGTATTGACGAACCCCACATTTTTCTATATTCTATTGGAAGTACGGTCCGGATTCAATACATTTGTATTAGGGACTTTAGCGGACTGTCAATCAAAGTAACCGTCCAAGGACGGAGGAAAGGATTTTTTACATATGGCACAGAATCCAATTGTTACCATCCAGATGGCAGATGGCGGCGTAATGAAATTAGAGCTTTATCCTGATATTGCTCCTAATACCGTGAATAATTTTATTAGTTTGGTGAAGAAGGGATTTTATGATAATCTCACCTTCCACCGTATCATTGCTGGATTTATGATTCAGGGTGGTTGTCCAGAAGGCACCGGTATGGGTGGCCCAGGATACCATATTCCAGGCGAATTCGAAATGAATGATTTTGAGAATCCATTAAAGCATACCCGTGGAGTTCTTTCCATGGCTCGTGCAGGTCATCCGGATTCTGCAGGAAGCCAATTCTTCATCATGCATAAGGACTCACCACATTTGGACGGTCAGTATGCAGCCTTTGGTAAGTTAATTGAAGGGGATGAGGAATTAGAAAAGATTGCCATGGTTTCCACCACTTGGGGGGATGCCCCAATGGTTCCACAGATTATGGAAAAAGTAACCGTGGATACTTTCGGTGTGGATTACCCAGAACCAGAACATTCTGCATTCTAAATTGATTCTTTTCGTAAAAAAGCCTCGGAGCATTCTCCGGGGCTTTTTGAATCATAAATATGCCATCATTTCCTATAAATTTCGATATGCCACCAATGGAAGACCAAAAAGAATGAGTCCTGCGACAAAGATGGCAGCAAATAGATATAATTTTCTCTTTTTCTTGGAGCGGTCCGGCTTCTCATCCAAGGCGCTGGCATCATAGAACAGACGATAATCCTTCCATTCCATCATAAAATTGGCGCCGGCATATACCATGAGAACCATTCCTGCGATGGATAACACAAATACCCAGAAGGCCCAGGTGCCACCATCTCCCACATTCTCATCTTCTGCATAAAAATTAACATTCAACATCATCCAATTGACTAATTGACTCACCATCATACCTCTTTCACCTTAGCGATCATTCGATGTCCGGGGATTGCAAGGTCTTTCCCCCAGGAACTAAGTTCCTTTATTATAGCATAGGGGCCACTTTACGTATAGGATAAATCCGGGAAAAACCGTGTAGATTCTGTGAAGTCAAAACGCTCTTGCCAATCTCATCCAGAGGATTGGCTTTTCATCCATCCCATGAATGGATGAAAAAAGATGGAAAATAATGCATAAACAGTTTGCGAAACCTAATTGGATGTTATATAATTAAGATTGTTAAAAAATTATCCCAATAAAACGGTGTTTTCTCGATTTACGGGGAGTCCCACCATAGAAACGGGGGATATATATTACATATGATTTTCAGGAGGTAATCTACAATGGCATTAGTTTCAGCAAAAGACATGATTGACAAGGCACACGCTGGTCATTATGCAATCCCAGCATTCAACACTAATAACCTCGAATGGACCAAGGCAATTCTTTTAGGAATTGAAGCACAGAAGTCCCCAGCAATTATTCAGGTTTCGGAAGGTGCAACCAAATACATGGGCGGTTACAAGGCCGTTGCAGATCTGGTCAATGATCTTTACAATTCTCTTGGAATTACTGTTCCAGTGGCTCTTCACTTAGATCATGGTACTTTCGAAGGCGCTAAGAAGTGCTTAGAGGCTGGTTTTACTTCTGTTATGTTTGATGGTTCTCATTTTGATTTCGAAGAGAATAAGGAAAAGTCCAAGGAAATTATTGAACTTGCTCATTCTAAGGGAGCTTCCGTAGAATGTGAAGTTGGTGGTATCGGCGGTACAGAAGATGGTGTTACTTCCTCCGGCGAACTTGCTAATCCTGCAGAGTGTAAGGAAATTTCTGATTTAGGTGTGGACTTCCTTGCAGCAGGTATTGGTAATATTCATGGACCATACCCAGAAAACTGGGCAGGACTGAATTTTGAACGTCTGGATGAAATCGATAAGGCTGTGAATGGTAAGCCACTGGTACTTCATGGTGGTTCCGGTATTCCTTTCGATCAGGTGCATAAGGCAGTTACTCTTGGTGTTTCCAAGGTTAATATCAATACCGAACTTCAGTTAGAATTCACTGCTGCAGTACGTAAGTACTTTGAAGCAAAGAAGGATTTAGAAGGTAAGGGATATGATCCACGTAAGGTATTAAAGCCAGGTGTGGATGCTATTCAGGCTAAGGTAGAAGAGCTTTGTAAAGCATTTGGTTCTGCGAACCAGGCCTAATCCCTTAAAAAACTTGAAGTCTTTTCTATGACCATATATAATGGTTCTATATGGAATAAGATTAATAACAATCATGCCCTACGTTGATCTTTTTCATCGTAGGGCTTTTTTTGAGGGGTATTACTTATGAATAACGACAACGAATATGAGGATATTGAATTCATCGATTTGGACGATGATGTGAACACCTCCAATCCTGCCCCCATGGCAGGGGATGTGAATGAGCTCTCCCAATTGAATGAAGATCCATCGGACTCCTTGGAGGTTTCTAACGAAGAACCGATTTCTGAGGTCTTTAGCGAGGAACCATCCACCTTAGAGACGCCCGAAGATTTACCGGACCTTGAGAATGCGAAAGACACAAGTCACCATTCCTCAGGTTCTTCTAGCACCAAAAAGCACGGAAAGAAGCATTTATCCAAGGCCGAACGAAGAAGAAGAAGGCGTAGAAAGAAGCTTATTCGATTCTGCGTCTTTGTTGCAGCACTGATTCTCTTCCTTGTATCCGGTGGAATCTTATTACATGCATTCATCGGATATCAGAAAGCGGATAAGATTTATAATGATGTTTCCAAATCCATCTTTGGTGATGAAACAGCCATGGTATCCGTGAAGGGAACGGGTACGAATAGTTCTAACTCCACCACTACCAGTGAATCCGAAGAAGTAAAGTTATATACTTCCTATGATCATACCGCATTATTAGCTCAGAATAGCGATGCTGTAGGATATCTGCAGATTCCTGCCATTGATGTACTGCTTCCAGTGGTACAGGGAGATGATAATTCTTATTATCTAAATCATGCGTTCAATGGTGCAAGCAGTTCCAATGGTACGCTCTTTGTGGACTATCGTCAGCCGGATGGAGTGGAATCCCAGAACTGTATCATCTATGGTCATGATATGAGAAATGGTAGCATGTTCGGTGCTTTAAACAAATTTGTAGATTCCAATTTCGTATCCACGGGCCAAAATCGATACTTCTACTTCTATGTGAATGATAAGATTTATAAATATGAGATCTATGCTGTGCATCAGACTCCTGCCATTGGTTATACTTATACTGCAAGTTTCAATACGGCCAATGAATTCTTAACCTATGTTAGCGAGATGTCAAGACAGTCCTACTACAGTTCCAATGTGAAATTTACTGGAACGGAAAAGACCATGACCTTCTCCACCTGTACCAACGATGATGATATTCGACTGGTGGTTCAGGGCGTTCGTGTAGCAGAATTAGACATTGCAACCATCGCCAAAGAACAGGGTGAGTAATTTATTATTGAAAGTTTTTTACAATTTTGAAAAATAATTCTTGCAATTTTGTATGGATTAGTTTATTTTATTAATTGTTATATGATGATGAATCGGACAAGGGTGTCCCTCTTAGAGAGGACGCCCTTTTTTTATGCCTCTTTAAGCCAAGTAGGGAACTTGATCCGGAAGTAATCCAGAAAGAAAAGAAAGGATGATTAATTATGGAATCACAGTTAACCAAAATCTTCGGAGAGTATGTTTTTTCCGATGAAGTTATGAAGGATCGACTTCCTAAAAGTACCTACAAGAATTTAAAGGCCATGCAGGAACAGGGAAAGCAGATTTCCCTCGTAGATGCAGATGTCATTGCAGAAGCAATGAAGGATTGGGCTATTGAGAATGGAGCAACCCATTTTACTCATTGGTTCCAGCCACTGATTGTTAGTTTGACTGCTGAAAAGCATGACTCCTTCATCTCCCATCCAGATGAATCCGGAAAGATGATTACAGAATTTACCGGAAAGCAGTTATTAATGGGTGAGCCGGACGCTTCTTCCTTCCCATCCGGTGGTTCAAGAGATACCTGTGCAGCAAGAGGTTATACCATCTGGGATTGTACCTCACCAGTCTTCTTACGTAAGAGCTCCATCGGTACGATTCTTTGCATTCCTACCGTATTCCTCTCCTATACCGGAGAATCCTTGGACCGTAAGACTCCTCTTCTTCGTTCCATCGAAGCAGTAAGTAAGCAGGCAATGCGTATTGTTCGTTACTTAGATCCTAATACCACAGCTACCAAGGTGGAAGCTTCCGTGGGTCCTGAGCAGGAATATTTCTTAGTGGACAAGCATAAGTACATGGCACGTAAGGATCTGATCTATACCGGTCGTACCTTATTCGGTGCAGCACCTGCCAAGGGTCAGGAATTGGAAGATCAGTACTTCGGTGTAATTAAGGAAAATGTTGGTGCTTTCATGAGAGAGCTCAATGATGAATTATGGAAGCTTGGTATTACTGCAACCACACAGCATAACGAAGTTGCTCCTTCCCAGCACGAAGTTGCTCCTGTGTATACCTCTGCGAATATTGCAGTGGATAACAACTTATTAGTTATGGAAGTAATGCGTCGTATTGCCAATAAGCATGATCTTGCATGTCTTCTTCATGAGAAGCCATTTGCAGGGGTGAATGGTTCTGGTAAGCATGATAACTGGTCCTTAACCACCGATACCGGTATTAATCTCTTAAATCCTGGAAAGAATCCTGCAGAGAATAAGTTATTCCTTCTTACCTTAGCTTGTTTAGTGAAGGGTGTGGATACCCATGCAGACCTGCTTCGTCAGTCCGCTTCCGATGTGGGTAATGACCATCGTCTAGGTGCCAATGAAGCACCTCCAGCAATCATCTCCATGTTCTTAGGTGATCAGTTGGATGATATTGTAAAGCAGATTGTAGAAACCGGTCATGTGGATCATGTTCTTCAGTGCGGTACCTTGGATGCAGGAATTAGCACCATCCCTGTCATGGATAAGGATAATACGGATCGTAATAGAACCTCACCATTTGCCTTCACCGGTAATAAGTTCGAGTTCCGTATGGTTGGTTCTAATGACTCCATCTCCTCTCCGAACACTACCTTAAATGCCATCGCAGCAGAAAGCTTTAAGGAAGCTGCTGATGCATTGGAAGCTGGTGCAGATTTGGATGAGTTAATTGCAAGTTACTTACGTGACCATCAGAGAATTATCTTTAATGGAAATGGCTATTCTGAAGATTGGGTAAAGGAAGCAGAACGTCGTGGTCTTCCAAATCTTAAGTCCATGGTTGCTGCTACCGATTCCTTATTAACTGAAAAGGCAACCAAGCTCTTTGGCGAATTAGGAATTATGAATGAAACCGAATTAAAGCTTCGTGCAGAAATTCTTTATGAAACCTATGCCAAGGTAATTAACATTGAAGCACAGACCATGATCAAGATGGCTCAGAGAGAAATTCTTCCTGCAGTTATTGCATATGCAACCAACTTAGCTGCTTCTGTGAATGAAATTGCCAAGGCTTCTACCTTAGCCGATGTTACTACCGAAAAGGCTATCTTAGAAGAAGTATCCTCTCTGTTAACCACTGCTAAGAATGCTTTAAATAAATTAATTAAGGTTCATGCAGAAGGTCTTACCATTGAAGACAGCAAGGAACAGGCAACTTTCTATCATGATGTGGTAATGCCTAAGATGGCCGAGTTACGTACTCCAGTGGATGCATTGGAACTTGTGGTAGATAAGGAAGCATGGCCAATTCCTACCTACGGTGATCTCTTATTCTAAGAACCGAATGGATTCTAATAAAAGCCAGTGGATGTAAATACATCTGCTGGCTTTTTGGATTTCTTTTATTCTTCCGAAACGTACTTGGCTTTAGCAAGGGAGAAGGTAAATTCTGTTCCAGCTCCCTCCGTACTGATCACATCAATATTCTCCTGATGGAGATTAATAATTTCTTTGACAATGGAAAGGCCAAGGCCACTTCCCTTCTTATCCTTACCTCGGGAGGAATCCGTCTTATAAAATCTCTCCCAAATCTTTCCTACGGAATCCTTAGGAATTCCCACTCCCGTATCCTTCACGGATACGAAGACCTTATCTCCCTTCTCCTTAATGGAGATATAGATTAAGGACTCCGGATGGGAGAATTTAATGGCATTATCAATCAGATTATACAGTACCTGATTCATCTTCTCCTGATCCGCATTCACCATAACGGACTTGGCACAGAAGGTTAAATCAAATTGGATCTTCTTCTCCATACAGGAGCCGCCAAAGGACTCCACGGTATTCTTCGTCATGGCAACCACATCGAAATCTTCCAGATTCAACCGATTCTTTACAGAAGACATACTATTTAAGGTCAAAAGATTATTGGTTAATTTACTCAGGCGCTCCGTCTCTGCAACCACCACTCCCAAATACTTATTCTGCATCTGCGGTGGAATGGTGCCATCCATAATGGCCTCTAGATATCCCTTAATGGAGGTTAGAGGCGAGCGGAAATCATGGGATACATTGGCTACGAACTTACGCTGGGTTTCTTCCGTCTCCGCTAACTGTGTGGCCATATAATTTAGTCCCGATGCGAGTTTTCCTAAATCATCATTCTCAAAATTCTGTAACTCGTAACTTAAATTACCATTACCATATTCTTTCACTGCCCGGTAAATCTTACGAATCGGCGTCTGGATCTCCGTAATGGCCATCAGTGGAAAGAGAGCTGCAAGCGCCATACAGATTAAATAGGTATAGTAGTTGGTATTATATTGCTTCTGCATTCCTACTTCGATATCGTCCAAATCCTTATAGACTAAAAGATAACCTCGAATGGTCATATTGGAACTTACGGGCATTAATACCATCAGCTGCTCCGTCTGAAAATAATTAAAGAAATTCCCCGAGGTATATTTCTCGGCTCCACCAAAGGTGGGATCAAAATTATTCAGAATATAATGGGTATCATCCACTCCCCAACTGGTATCATAGCTGATCACCCCCGCCCGATTCACAAAGATAATTCCATAGTTGCTGGTATCGGAAATCATCTGCACATCCTTCTTCATACGAGTGAGGGTGGAAGTGTCGGTAAAATAGTCCAAAGCATATTGGCGGGATAAAATATTCGCCATCTCATACATTTGCTCTCCAGCTACTTCCCTCGCCTTGTTCGTATCAATATGATAAGCCACAATGGCCACGGCAAAAAAGCCTAAGAATAGCACGCAGATATAAATTAAGATAAATTTTACTGTAATTGAATGATTCATGGTCCATCCCCTCTGGACGCAAGGATCATCCATGGAACAAATCCATGGACTCCTTCATTCGTCGTTATTTTACTTCGTTTCGAATTTATAACCGATTCCCCATACGGTGGAAAGTGACCAGGAATCGCTATCGTGAATCTTCTCACGGATTCGCTTCACATGCACATCCACAGTTCTTGTATCACCGATATATTCATATCCCCAGATATGATCTAAAAGCTGCTCTCTCGTAAACACCTGATTGGGTGAAGATGCCAGAAAGTGCAATAATTCCAGTTCTTTGGGAGGCATATCAATGGCTTTGCCCTGATAAAGAACGGAATAGTTATTCAGATTAATGGAAAGATCCGGATAACTTACGATGCCCTCCTTCTCCACGGAAGGTGCTTCCGGTGCTGTGGCAAAGCGTCGCAACACTGCCTTCACTCTTGCCACTAATTCCTTGGAGTCAAAAGGCTTAATCATATAATCATCCGCTCCAAGCTCTAATCCAAGAACCTTATCAAAGGTTTCCCCCTTGGCGGAAAGCATAATGATTGGTACATTGGAATCTTTTCGGATTTCCCGGCATACCTGATATCCATCAATGCCTGGAAGCATCAAATCTAAGAGTACCAGATTGGGAGAAAATTTCTTAAACTCCTCCAATGCGCTCTCCCCATCGTTGACAATGCTGGTTTCAAAGCATTCCTTTAGTAGATATAAAGAAATCAATTCTGCGATATTATTATCATCGTCCACAATTAAAATCTTCTGTTTTGCTGCCATGCTCTGTAATCCCTCCATTCTTGCATTCGAAATACTCTATTCCCTTTATCGGAAGTTGACGATGGTTACACCTGCATCGCCTTCTCCAAATTCGCCCTGTCGGAAACTCTCCACATAGGACGTTTTTCTTAAATGCTGTTGTACGGCCAAGCGAAGCGCTCCCGTACCCTTGCCATGAACCACACGCACCTGTGGAAGTTTGGCAAGATATGCATCATCCAGATACTTATCCAGTTCCGTCAGTGCTTCATCCACTTTGCGACCAATCAGATTGATCTCCGGTGAAATATTCATGGTCTTACTCATCTTAATCTTGCTGGCGCTGGACTTTCGATCCTCCGTCACATCCTTCTGTTCCGCTAAAATCACCACATCGGACATGTTCACCTGACTGGATAAAATACCCATATGCACGGTGAAATCCCCCTTGGCATTAGGAATAGAGCCCACAGTTCCTTCCAAATTCATAGAAAGCACCCGCACCCTGGTTCCAATCGTAAAATCCGAAGGCTTGTACTGCTTTTTCGTAGCCTTAATCTTTTCCTTCTCATTCTTCTTTGCTAATTTCGCCTCTGCCTGGTCCTTCTTCTCCCGCAATCTTCGACGCTCATCTTCCATCTGGCTTGGAGTAAGGCCTTTCTTGTTGAAATTACGAATGGCTTCATCCGCATATTCCTTAGCTTCTCGAAGGATCTGGGCCGCTTCCTCACTGGCCCTTTCAAGGATCTTATCCCGCTTCTCGTCAATCTGCTCATTCTTGCTGGCAAGACGCTTTCGAAGGGTTTCAATCTCCTCCTTATAAGTGGCAATCTCTTCCCGCTCCTTTTCGATCGTCACCCGGCTCTTCTCCAAATCCGCAAGTAAATCCTCAAAGGATCTGGCTTCGGAGTCAATTCGGGTCATGGCGTCCTCGATAATCTCTTTGGAAAGCCCTAATTTCCCCGAAATTGCAAATGCATTACTCTTTCCAGGGATTCCAATCAATAATCTGTAAGTAGGACTTAGCGTCTCCACATCAAATTCGCAGCAGGCATTGCATACTCCGGGTTCTGAAAGGGCATACACCTTAATCTCACTATAATGGGTGGTAGCAAGGACACGAATTCCATCCCCCGCCTTCTTATGAAGGGATTCAATAATGGAAATCGCAAGGGCTGCACCCTCTGCAGGGTCCGTACCGGCACATAATTCATCAAAAAGTACCAGGGCATTCTTGGTAGCTCCTCGAAGAATTCCCGTAATATTGGTCATATGGGAGGAGAAGGTGGAGAGACTCTGTTCAATACTCTGCTCATCTCCAATATCCGCATAGATTTTCTCAAAAATAGCAACGGAAGAACCTTCCGCTACCGGAATATTTAATCCGGCCTGCGCCATGGCAGTTAAAAGTCCCACCGTCTTTAAGGTAACAGTCTTACCACCCGTATTAGGACCGGTAATAATTAAGGTATCAAAATCTTTTCCCAGATATACATCCACAGGAACGATCTTCTTCGGATCAATTAAAGGATGTCTGGCCTTTTTGAAATTCACATAGCCCTCATGATTTAACATAGGTCTTGTGGCATTCATGGCCTTGGAAAATGCCCCCTTGGCAAAGATCGCATCTAAGGTAATTAATGTCCGATAATTACTCTCTAGCGCTTGGGTATGTTCCATGGATTTTTCGCTTAATACCGCAAGAATCCGTTCAATCTCTGCTTCTTCCGCCAACTCCAATTCCCGAATTTCATTATTTAATCGCACCACTGCAATGGGTTCAATAAAGAAGGTGGAACCAGTGGAGGACTGATCATGCACCATACCCTGTACCTGGGACTTGTATTCCGCCTTCACCGGGATACAGTAACGTCCATTACGGGAGGTGATCACATTCTCTTGCAGATAGGTGCGCATATTGGAAGAATTAATTAACTGATTTAATTCCGTATGAATCCGGTCTCCGGCCACACGAATGCTTCGTCTGATTTCCTTTAAACGGGCGCTGGCATCATCGGCAATCTCATCCTCCGATAGGATGCATCGATGAATCTCCCGCTCTAAGTCCACAAGAGGTTCTAATACAGAAAAATACTCCGTCAAAGAATCCTGGCGCTGATTGTCAGACACCATACCATCTCCACGGATTTCAGCGGTTAAAAGGGAATCATCCCCGGTGGTTCCATAGTCCCTGACGGATTTGGTTACCGTAAGGAGGGATGCGATGGCAAGAAGTTCGGAGGCAGTTAAGGAAGAACCAACTTCTAAGCGCTTCACCGATGCCCGAATATCCCGAATTCCTGAAAAAGAAAGGCTTCCCTTACCATAAATTCGTGCCAGCGCATCATTGGTTTCATTTAAACCTTTCGTAATCTTTTCTTCCTCGGAGGAAGGGCTCAAATGACTTAGTTTGGCTCTACCACCTTCGCTTGCCGCATATGGAACTAAAAGATCAATAATTTTATCATATTCTAAAACATGTAATACTTTCTTATTCACTGCATTTGCCCTTTATATAACTAGAATTGTTTTTATTGTACTTGATTTAGGTATGCAAAACAAGGTGATTTCCCGAAAAAAACTTTGCAGAGAAGGGATTTTGTATTATAATTACGATGTTTATTGTAAATTGAGGATTGTGCATCGTAAGAGCATATTCTTCGAAATAGAATCGTTATAAGAAAAGAGGTAGTTTATGAAGAAAGTTGTGAAGTTTGGTGGCAGCTCTCTTGCAAGTGCAGAGCAGGTCAAGAAGGTGGGAGATATCGTCCGCGCTGACGAAAGCCGAATCTACGTAGTACCTTCTGCTCCTGGTAAGCGTTTTGCTAAAGATACCAAGGTTACTGACCTTCTGTATCAGTGCTATGATGCGGCCGTGGCTGGAGGAGAGGAATTCCAGACCATCTTAACAGAAATTAAGAGCCGTTATCAGGAAATTATCACTGGATTAAAGATTAAGTTATCCTTAGAGGAAGAATTTGCAGTAATCGAGAAGAAGTTCATGGAACGTGCAGGTAGCGACTATGCTGCTTCCCGTGGTGAATATTTGAATGGTATTGTTGTTGCAAAGTACCTTGGATATGAATTTATTGATGCAGCTAGTGTAATCTTCTTCGATGAAGATGGAAATTTCGATGCCGATAAGACGGATAAGATTTTATCCCGTAAGTTAAAGAGCACCGAACGTGCAGTAATTCCTGGTTTCTACGGTTCCCTTCCGAATGGACAGATTAAGACCTTCTCCCGTGGTGGTTCCGATGTTACTGGTTCCATCGTAGCTAAGGCCGGTAAGGTAGATATCTATGAGAACTGGACGGATGTATCCGGTTTCCTTACCGCAGATCCTAGAATTGTCGATAATCCTGATCCAATCAGCATTATTACGTATAAGGAACTTCGAGAGCTTTCTTACATGGGTGCAAGTGTACTCCATGAGGATGCTATCTTCCCTGTTCGTCAGGCGAATATTCCTATTAATATCAAGAATACCAATGCTCCTCAGGATCCAGGTTCCTTAATCGTAAGTGAAACTTCCCGTCGTCCTAAGCATGTAATTACCGGTATTGCTGGTAAGAAGGGATTTACCTCTGTTAATATTGAAAAGGACATGATGAACTCCGAAGTTGGTTTTGGTCGTAAGGTTCTTCAGGCGTTTGAAGATTGTGGCGTGAATTTCGAGCATATGCCTTCCGGTATCGATACCATGACCGTATTCGTTCATCAGGATGAATTCGAACCACAGGAACAGAAAGTCCTTGCAGCTATTAATCGTACTGCAAAGCCAGATGCCATCGATATTGAAGTGGATCTTGCCTTAATCGCAGTCGTTGGTCGTGGTATGAAGTCCTCTCATGGTACTGCTGCTAAGATCTTCAAGGCTCTTGCACAGGAACATATTAATATCAAGATGATTGACCAGGGTTCTTCCGAGTTAAATATCATCATTGGTGTAAAGAATGAAGACTTTGAAACCGCGATTCGTTCAATCTATAAGATCTTTGTAGAGGAGGAATAATTATGAATCGTATTGCCAGTTTTAACGTAGATCATCTCAAGCTTCAGACCGGTGTATATGTATCCCGTAGAGATCAGTTTGGAGATACTATTATTACTACCTTTGATCTTCGTTTTACCCGTCCTAATGTGGAGCCTGTAATGGATACCCCAGGTATTCATACCATTGAGCACATGGGTGCAACCTTCTTACGAAACCATCCGGAATGGTCAAAGAAGACTGTTTACTTTGGACCAATGGGTTGTCGTACTGGTTTCTATGTAATCTTCGCAGGAGATTTATCCAGTGAGGATATTCTTCCAGTACTTCGTGAATTCGTGGACTGGGCCCTTGCTTATGAAGGGGATATTCCAGGATATTCCCCAGTAGAGTGCGGAAACTATCTGGACAATAATTTAAATCTTGCTAAGATTTATCTTCGTAAGTATAAGAAGGAAGTATTAGATGCTCCAAAGCCAGAGCAGTTAGTATATCCACAGTAAATCAATATAGCCTAAAGATACGAAAGCGGCGTTACCAGATCCAAGGATCAAGTAACGCCGCTTTTTTCGTAGTAATTAAAAAGTCTTGATGATTTCGATGCGGGAAAAGCTCATGAGGATTAATCCTCGTTCTCCCAGTGAAGTCGATGTAATTCTCCCTTCAAATTCATATGGGAGAATTCATGTTGCCGAAGCGCCTCATATAATACGATGGCAACGGAGTTGGAAAGATTGAGGGAACGAATATCCCCCACCATGGGAATACGGATGCATTGATCCGGATGTTTCACTAAAATCTCTTCTGGAATTCCAGCACTCTCCTTGCCGAACATAATATAGCAATCTTCTTCAAAATTCACATCACAATATGTATGATGCGCTTTGGTGGTGGCGTAATAAATCTTTGCCCCCGGATTCTTCGCTAAAAAATCTTCGTAATTCACATAGGTATGGACATCTAAATCTTTCCAATAATCCAGACCTGCACGCTTTAAAGTCTTGTCATTGATCAAAAATCCCATCGGCTCAATTAAATGAAGACGTGTATTGGTTGCAACACACGTCCTCCCGATGTTTCCTGTATTGGCCGGCATCTCCGGCTCATGTAAGACAATATTTAACATCTACTTGTACTTCTTCCAGTTTCTTATTTCTTAGTCCATCTTTAATGCCACATCCAGTTCAATGGACATATTATCCCCATATACCAATGGAATACAGATATTCTTACTGTACGAATTGGTAAAGGAAATCGTACCGCGTCCAAGGGTTGGAGGAGTAATATCAATACCAATTCCCTTGGTAGAAAGAATTGTTGCAGCATTACCAAGAATCATATTACCTAACTCACTGATGGCACTCATGGACAATTCATTCATCTCCGTAATTTCCATCATACACATCTTCGAAGCAATATCACATGCAACATCTAAGGAGAAGCCAATAATAACCTGGCCCTTCATCTCTCCTGTAACACCGATCATAATAATCACAGAATCTGCGTCAAATTCTGTAGTCTTTACATAAGGCTTACCAACCTTCGTATCCAACATGCACATATCCCGTAAAATGCTCGTTGCTGCCATCAAAAAAGGATTGATAAATTCAACACTCACTTCTGCCATGTAACTGTCCTCCCTCAAGGTTAGTTCTTTTTCTCGGCCTCCAGTCGCTTAATAAAGCGTTCCATACGTTCCAAGGCAACCTTAAGATTCTCAATAGAATATGCATATGATATTCTTAAAAATCCCTCGCCACAATCTCCAAAGGCTGTACCCGGAACCACAGCAACTTTTTCTTCTCTTAATAACCGAGTAGCAAATTCATCGGATGTCATTCCGAATTTTTTTATACTTGGGAATACATAGAATGCTCCAAATGGTTCAAAACAATCTAAGCCCATCTCTTTAAAAGCATTCATCAGGAAACGTCTTCTCTGATCATATGCTTCGACCATCTTCTCAACTTCTGTATCACATTCACGAAGCGCTTCCACCGCAGCGAACTGGCTGTTGGTTGGAGCACACATGATTGCAAATTGATGAATCTTTGTCATCTGTGTAAGAATTTCCTTCGGACCAACTGCGTAACCCAGTCTCCATCCAGTCATGGCAAATGCCTTAGAAAATCCGTTAATTACAATCGTTCTTTCCTTCATTCCTGGAAGGGAAGCAATGGATACATGATGATCCTTATAAGTCAATTCAGAATAAATCTCATCGGAGATTACAAAGATATCTTTTTCGATGATTACCTTCGCAATTTCTTCGAGTTCTGTTCTATTCATTATAGCACCTGTTGGGTTATTTGGAAATGGTAAAATTAAAAGCTTCGTCTTATCTGTAATGGCATCTAAGAGCTCTTTCGCTGTTAATTTAAACTCATTTTCTTCCTTCAGATTAATGATTACCGGCTTCGCATCTGCAAGCACTGCACAAGGAAGATAGGACACATAACAAGGCTGTGGAATAATCACTTCATCCCCAGGATTGATCATGGCACGCAGTGCAGCATCAATACCCTCACTACCACCAACCGTAACTAATACCTGATCAAAGGTATAGTCTAATTGATACTTTCTCTTTAAATAATTACAAATCTCCTCACGAAGTTCCTTTAAACCGGAGTTGGAGGTATAGAAGGTACGACCCTTCTCCAAGGCATAAATACCTTCCTCACGAATCTTCCATGGGGTATCAAAATCAGGCTCACCAACACCTAGGGAGATGGCATCCTTCATTTCACTAACAATATCAAAAAATTTACGAATTCCAGATGGCTGAATAGCCACTACTTTATCACTTAATGGGTTTCTCATGGTGTTACTAACATCCTTTCGTCATTCTTATCTTTTTCGAGAACCACACCATAACTCTTATATTTCTTTAATACGAAATGTGTTGCAGTGCTGGTTACTCCGTCAATTACGGCAAGCTTGGAAGACACGAATAATGCTACTTCCTTCATGCTCTTTCCTTCGATGATTACCGTAAAATCAAATCCTCCGGACATTAAATACAAAGCGGATACTTCCGGATAATTATAAATATGACGGGCTAATGCATCAAACCCATGACCACGCTGTGGAGTCACTTTTACTTCAATAAGCGCAGTTACAGTTTCTTTCGAAGTCTTATCCCAGTTAATAATGGTATTATATCCGCAGATGATGTTTTCTTTTTCCATCGCCGCGACTTCATTGGCAAGCGCCGCTTCTTCGATTCCAAGACGCACCGCTAACTCCTTTAACTCAATTCTTCCATTCTGCTCAAGACTTGCAAGAATCTTTTCACGCATTTCCATAAATTATGCCTCCTATATTTTTTGTCCATCCAAAAGACTCCAGAAATCATCCCGATTCTGTACTTCCAGATAGCGACATTCGTCTTCATTGACGATTAATTTATCATTGGATGCCGTAATAGTTCCAATGACACGAATTGGGATTTCGCTCTCCATAAGAGCTTCCTTCACTCCTGAGGTAGGACTTGCCACACATAATAAGCTTCCTCCAGAGAAGATCCGATAGATATTAAGTCCCAGATAATCACATATTTCAATCATTTCCTGTTTCATGGGAAATGATTTCATATCCACAGTTATACCACAATTACAAGCAACGGACAAATCCCATAATCCTTCAAAAATTCCTCCCGCAGAAAGATTATGAAGGTACTTCGCTCCGTGGGCCAGGGAAATCTCCGCCTCTTCCTGAATGGATAGATACTCCCGATATCGCTCCACCTGCTCACAGAATTTTTTCGGAAATCGTTCCCAGAGCGCTTCTTTTTCATATGCAAGCGCTAGACAAGCCCCCTCCATTCCAAGCCATTTGCTAAGGAGGATCTCATCCCCCTCCTGCACCTGATGGTGGTGCTTGGAAGTCTGCAACTGGTCTTTGTGGATTGCGGGGCCCATGCCAGTTACCACTAGAATCGGGGAAATTACTGCTTCCGAGATTTCCGTATGTCCCCCAACAATGCTTGCACCATAGGAAGCTAATGTATCCCGAAGTTGTCGCACAATGGCTTTTAACCGCTTCTCGTCAAATTTCGTGGGAAAGGTGAGGTTACAGGTCACATGGGAAAGTCTGCCGCCCTTACAAGCAAGATCCCCCGCCACACGAGTGACGGCATAATATGCGGCATATTCCGTATCCATGGTATAAGTGGTGGTAGCCACCACCGTATAGTCACTAGAACTCACCACTGCTGCATCCTGACCGATTCCCGGTCCAATGAGGACGGATGCGTCTTTATTACGAATTTCATTCAGGACCGAGCGCTTCAAAATCGACTCTGAAACCTTGCCTTGTCTCATTTGACAATAACTCCTTTGGTGAGTATAGTGGATTAAAGAAGGGCTCCAAGCAGGACTGGTACCAACATGGAGACCACTAAGACAATAATAATCACAGTGGACATAAGCTTTTTCGTCTTCTTGTTATTAAAATTAAACATGTTACTCTCCTTTGCTTCTCGCTAAATTCTTGCGAGAACCATTGTATTATAATATTTCATTTCAAAGAAAGGAAGCAGTATGAAATTTCTGTTCCCATTTGTATTCTTTAGTGCCATCGCATTCTCCGCTTATGTAAAGCGCAATGCCAAAAATGATTTGGATATCACCATGGAGATTCTAAATAAAGAGCGGGAAGCCAATACCACCCGTCGTCAGGATATCTCTAATCTCGACTATATCCACTTGGATCCTGATCGTCTTCCAGTGCTAACTGCGCCTTCAAGCAAACTTGCGGACTATGATCAAAAGCTCCGGGGATATGTAGATAAAAAGATGTTAAATCTTTCCGGGATTTCCAATACAGAATTAAAGCTTACCTATGGTGCGCCTAATCTCCCCATTCTTTCCGAATATGATGAAGCCTTCACCCAGTGCTCGATTCTCTTAAATAAGTACGGTCAAACCCTCATGGAAGAAGGATTCTCCAGGGAAGCCGTAGAGCTTCTTAACTATACCTTAGAACTTGGAGCTGCTTCAAGTCAAAGCATTCTGCTTTTAGGAAAGGAATATCAGCGAACCGGAAATACCAGTGCATTGGACCAGCTCCTCTTACACGCTTCCTCCCTCCCGGACTCCATCCGAGAACTTACGATTCAAAAATTACGGGATCTATAATCCCTTTCGTCCCACCTTCTTTGGGGTGGTTCGACTCTTACACAGATCATTTAAAAAACAATTCTCACAGTGAGGAGAAATTGCAGTACAGATTTCTCTTCCGTGAGTAATCACCTGAATATTCCATAGGATCCAATGATCCTTGGGAAGTTTCTTCATCAGATCCAATTCTATCTTTTCCGGATCTTCTTCCTTCGTTAAGCCTAATTTTCTAGAAATTCGCTTCACATGGGTATCCACCACAATGCTTGGTTCATGGAAGATATTTCCTCGAATCACATTGGCAGTTTTACGTCCCACCCCGGGAAGACTCACTAAATCTTCCAGTCTGGATGGTACTTTTCCATCAAATCGTTCTAATAGCGCTCGTGCGCAGCCAATCAGATTCTTCGCCTTATTATGATAAAATCCAGTGGAATGGATATCCTGCTCTAATTCCACAAGGGAAGCATTCGCCATGGAGGAAACATCCGGATATTTCACGAATAAATCCTTAGTCACCACATTCACTCGCGCATCCGTACATTGCGCAGAAAGGATGGTGGCCACTAATAATTCCCAGGGATTTCGATAATCTAAGGAACAACGATATTCCACAGAATAATAGGCATCCATGCGACGAAGAATTTCTTCTGTTCGTTTTGCAATTGCCATAACTCCCTCCCAGAATATTCTCGATCTTTTCCAGACTACATAATGGATAGTTCAATCACTTTGGCAATATATGCTAAATTGGTTACATCCAAATCCGCAGCTTTTCGAGCTCCCGGCATATTGGAATAATATACAACGTATCCATGCTCATCTTCCATTCGACAGATAATGGAACGGGTGTATTTATGTTCAATCATGTAGTCATAGGCTGCCGGATATAACTCATTAATCTCTAATAAGCCATCGATTACTGCGATTCCATTGGAATCAAAATGATTGGAAAAATCATCTTTTAAGACATATTCGATGCTGGAATCCCCCAGGGAAGAGGTGGAATTCACCTGTTCATATCCATCCTCAAGCACTCGCTGCCCAATATAGCAATGATTTAACTCCCCATAGAAGATATCTACTTCCACTAACTGATATGCTTCAATCACATCCCGTAACATAATCTGATAAGCGGTCTTAGAAGCATTCTTGTAGAAATCTTCCATAATACGCATGGTTAAGGAAATCTTATTCACAATCTTCGGACCATGGGCCGTCTTTTTCACCACTCCTTCATGAAGCACATCGCCATGAATCTCCGGAGTATAGATAATATAACGATTCTTGCCCTTCTCTTTCGCGTAATAAAGCATCTTATCCGCAATCTTAAAGGCATCCTCGTAATTTCTTGCATGATATGGAGCGGTACATACACCGATGGAAGTGGTTAAATTCACACCATCGAGTCTACCTTTATAGTAATACTCCACATTGGTTCGAATGGCACGTAGGATAAAACGTAGATCTCCACCACTTGGCACATCTTCGATGACTGCCATCATTTCATCGCCACCGATTCGACCGCAGACACCCTTATTGCCCACCGCCTCTTTTAGGATATTCGCTGCAACGGCCAATACCTGATCACCAAACATATGACCAAAGGTATCATTAATCGTCTTAAAATTATCCAAATCAATAATACAAAGATGTACTAAACGTCCATCGGCACTAGCGATGGCATTTCTTGCATAATCCGTAATCGCTGATTTGGTCAAAAGATCCGTGGTAGCGTCTCTTTCATATTCCTGACTCTGAGAAGAAACGGAAAGATCCTCTCCAAGAATCATGATCGTGGCAATCACCTTCCGATTTCTGCTACCAATTCGCACGGTTTTACCATGAATCACAATCTTTCGAAACTCCCCTTCCAAATCGCTTTTTCCATAGACAGTATAGTTAAATTTCCGCTTTAAGTCCTTCACATCCCTTGCCAATGCTTCAAAATCCGAACGAGAAGCCCCATCAATCACATTCTCTCGAATGGAATTGTTGACAAAATCGTCCAAATCTCCCTGCCATAAAACAATCTTATCCTCACCAGAACCGGTAAAGAAGGTGGCAAGATGTGTTTCCGGATCATACATCAGAAAAATCTCTTCCAATAAGGAAAAATATGCATGATACTCCGCATTGGTATTTTTAATGTCCATAATTTCACGATCCAAGGATGCTAAGTCCTGGAAATTCACACGAATCAGGGATTCTTCCTGAATATCCACCGTATCATATTCCAACTGAATTAATACCCAGCGATATTTTCCATCGCTTCGGCGCAGTCGGTAAGAACACATAGCTGTTCCCTCATCCGCTAAAATCTTTAAAGAAAACTTTAACCGATCTAAATCCTCTGGATGACAACTTTTTACCAGGGAATTATAGTTTTCTTGTCCTATATACTTATAAAATCCTTCATCTGCCCGTTTAATCAACAAATGTTGATCAATGGTGCAGGCCCCTGTATTAAACTTAATCATGTGCTACCCCAATAATTAATGTTCCCATAAAGTCCATAGAAAAGGTCCACCCTTTTTTAAGGTGTGGACCATTCCATACCACGCTTATCATACCATATAAGCGTGCAAATCACAAGAAAACTCACTCTTTATGACCTGTAATTATTGTGTTAAATTCTTTCAATAAGGTTTCTTCAAATTTGCGCATCTGCACCACCAGATCATCTCCGGAAAAATGTAGTGCAAGAATTACATTTCCAATCTGATCATCCATTAATTGAACGCGAATCTCCAAGGTATTTCGGTCCACCCAAGCTGCACTAGAAGCGGCCATAATCTTGTATTTAGGGAATTGGATGACTTCATTTTCTCCCATGGAAAATGGCAGGGAGCCAACTCCATCCTGATTCTCGTAATCCATACATCCTGTGATCCCATCAATTTCAATGGAGACCCAACGATATCCGAAGGAATTCTCCTCCATCACATAGCGCACTTTATTCACCTTCGTAAGGATTGGACTTGTGGTATTTCCCTTTGGTAAGAGAAGCATCCGACCATGCTCCACTCCTTGCATGCGCTTATATTCCTCTTTATTAGCTTCCGGAAGTGTTTCCACATTCTTTCTTGCCATCATTGGACGAAGAATGGTTTCATAGAAAGCTTCAAAGATGAACTGTCCACTATTCTTACAGCCCTGGGTATCCGCTGTGGTTACTAATAACAGATCCTGTGCCGGATAGTGCACCGCATACTGACCGCCCATGCCATAGAAGCAATATCCATCATATCTCGTGCGCCATAATTGATATCCATATCCCTGGCGCTCTTCTATGGTGTCCATCTTATAATCCGTCTCCACCTGCTTGGAAATAGCTGCTTCCACGTAATCTTTTGGAATCACCTGACGGCCATGAACCATACCGTTCTGTCTAAGAACATTCATAAGACGCATCAGATCCCTTGGAGTGGCACATAATCCGGAGCCACCAATTTCCTGTCCGTAGGCATTGGAAAGTACTTTGGCCTCTTTCGACCATCCAATCTCATCTAATAACTGCTCCCGCATCCAAGAAAACATGGGCTTTCCAGTTAATTTCACCACCAGGGCACATAATACATGGCTAGAAGAAGTATCATAATTAAATACCGTTCCTGGTTTATGACTTGGTTCTGTCACAAAAAAGGTACGAACCCAGTCGTCTTCTGCATCATGGACATATGTGGTTTTGGCATGACAGGTCCTCATCGTAAGCATTTGCTCAATGGTAAGTTCCTGAAGGTAGGAATACTTTCCGACAAAGGTACCATCGGCGTTTTTAGGAATCTCGGCCACATATTCCGGAAAATAATCCACGATGTGGTCCGTGCGCTTACACAATCCCTGTCCTTCTAAGATTCCAATAGCAAGTCCCACCAAACTCTTGGTGACAGAAAACATGCGCTGCCTTGTATTTTGGGCAAATGGCGCATAATAACTTTCTGTCACAAGGGTATCGTGGCGACTAATGAGCACACTATGCATGGGGATTTGATAATCCGCCAAACGTTCATAGAATGCTATCATTTCCTCTGTTTTGATTCCAACGGACTCCGGTGTTCCTTTCTGAAATGGAAAGTCGTCCGCCTTCTTCGTAAAAATCCCCATACAACTCCTTATACTTCTGCAATAGCCTCAACTTCACACAATACATTCTTAGGAAGAGTCTTTACTGCAACACAGCTTCTTGCTGGCTTTCCGGTAAAGTACTTCTCATATACTGCGTTGAATGCTGCAAAATCATTCATATCTGCTAAGAAACATACGGTCTTAACTGTCTTCTCGTAGCTAGAGCCTGCTGCCTTTAAGATCTCTCCTACGTTCTTTAAGGACTGCTCTGCCTGAGCTGCAATATCACCTTCTACTAATGCTCCGGTAGCTGGATTGATTGGAATCTGTCCGGATGTGAATACAAGTCCTCCTGCGACCATTGCCTGAGAATATGGTCCGATTGCTGCTGGTGCATTTGCTGTTGAAATTGTCTGCATGAATTTTTCCTCCTGAATTCATATGAATAATTTATAATTCAAACCTCTCCGGTAATAAATCATCCAGAGTATAGGTTCGATATTCTTCCGTGGATTTCGCCACAATAATTAAAAAATCGCCCTTACAAAACTCTCCCATCACCTGACGGCAGACGCCGCAAGGATAGGCATAGTCCGTAGGGATTTCCTCACTTCCGCCAGTAATGGCAATGGCTGCAAAGTCCTTAACCCCTTCGGATACGGCCTTCACCATAGCGGTACGTTCCGCACAGATACAGGCCGGATAGGAGGCATTCTCCACATTACAGCCACCAAATACCCTTCCATCCCCGCTAAGAAGCGCTGCTCCCACACGGTAATGGGAATATGGGCTATAGGAATTCTTTCTTGCAGCAAGGGATGCCACAATGAGTTCCTGAATCCTTCCTTGTTCCATAAGTCCCCCCCTTTCCTATTCCGTAACTCTACATCATACGTTTTCCTTACCATCCCCACTACTCTTCTTCTGAGTATTCTTGAGGATCATCATAGGTTTCTAAGAATGGATGTTTTACCCCATTCTTCTTATAGGCAATAATCGTACTTAAATTCACATTCTCCACGCTTCGGAAGATATTCGCTTCCACGAATGGATTCACCTTCTTCATGGTAGCAATGAGCTCCTTCACTTCCTGACGTTTGGAGCGACTATGTTCCGAAGTACCTGTCATGGCGCACTGTTCCGTAAAACGGCAGGCACACTGTAAAAAGTGCAACCCATTATAGTCCCGCCAATGCTTAATATCCGCCTCCCGCACAAAATACAGGGGACGAATCAGTTCCATGCCTTCAAAATTCGTACTGTGAAGCTTGGGCATCATGGTCTGAATCTGACCGCCATAGAGCATTCCCATTAAAATCGTCTCAATCACGTCATCATAATGATGGCCCAGAGCAATCTTATTACACCCCAATTCCTTGGCCTTACTGTATAAATATCCCCGTCGCATTCTGGCACAGAGATAACATGGGGATTTCTCAATATCATAGACGGCATCGAAAATCTCCGAGGTAAAGATGGTCACAGGAATTCCAAGAATTCTTGCATTGTTCTCAATTACCAAGCGGTTAGCCTTACTATATCCGGGATCCATCACCAAAAATACCAGTTCAAATTCGAATTTATTATGGCGCTTTAATTCCTGAAAAAGCTTGGCAAGCAACATGGAATCCTTACCGCCGGAGATGCACACTGCAATCTTATCTCCGGGAGCCACCATTTCATAGGTATTAATGGCTTTGGCGAATTTCGTAAACAATTCCTTATGGAATTTCTTCCGAATGCTTAATTCAATATTTTTTAGCCGTTCTTCGAAGGAAACTGCGGCTTCCTCGGCTTCCATAATAGCAAGAAGGTATCCGCTATACCCCTGCACTAAGCTGTAGGCATTCACTCCCCGCTCTCGCAAATGTTTGGCAAGGGCCACACTTCCTGCCCCATTGACATCAAAAAGAATCACCTTCGAATACTCCAGGAATTCTTGAAGATGCTCTTCTAAGGCCTCTGGAACAATCCACTTCGCATAGGGAACGATTCCATAATTTCTTGCTTCCTCATCTCTTAAGTCCACCATCAGGACTCCTTCTTTCCCGAAGGCCTCCACGTCCCGATAAGTTATTTCCAACGCTTCACTCATACATGAATCCTATCACACAATCCTAGTTCTTACCAATTCTTATAAGTCCTTAAAATGAAACTCCTTCACGCCACTTGCATAGTCTCCCACAATCTGACCATGTCCACGAAGCTTGTACTTGTAGGTCATCAGTCCTTCTAAACCCACAGGACCTCTGGCATGAAGCTTACTGGTACTAATACCAACTTCCGCACCAAATCCATAACGGAAACCATCTGCAAATCTGGTGGAACAGTTATGATATACCCCTGCTGAATCCACCATCTGTAAGAAGTACTCCGCAACCTCCTTCTGGTTCGTAAGAACACTGTCCGTATGATGGGAACCGAAGCGATTAATATGCTCCACCGCTTCTTCCACGTTCTCCACACATTTTACGGAGCAGATTAAATCCGTATATTCCTTGTGATAAGCATCCTCCGCCATCACCTCAAAATCCTTGCCACGCTCCCCAAGGAAACACTTCACTTCTTCGCTGCCACGCATGGTTACATGGGCCGCGGTCATAGCATCATAAAGCTTTGGAAGGAAACTTCCTGCAATGGAACGCTTCACTAAAACCGTCTCCATTGCGTTACAAGCTGCCGTATACTGGGTCTTGGCATCCACAAGAATAGTCAGCGCATCGCTAATCTCCTCATCCACATAGATGTGGCACACGCCATCCGCATGTCCCATCACCGGAATCTTGGTATGATTCATAATATATTGTACAAATGTGTTGGAACCGCGAGGAATTAATAAATCCACATCTCCTTCACACTGCAGTAATTCATCAATTTCATTGTGCTGTTCTGCCTGTACAAGGATTCCCTCTGGAAGTCCAGCCTTGGAAAGAGCCTCCACAATCAGTTTAAAAAGAATACGATTGGTATAGGTGGTTTCCTTGCCACCCTTTAATACCGCACAGTTACCACTCTTAATGCAGAGGGAAGAAATCTGTACCAGGGCATCCGGACGTGCCTCAAAAATCACACCAATCACACCGATTGGCACAGAAATACGCTCCAACTCCAGCCCTTCATCCAGGCTACGACGAAATTGTACTTTTCCCACAGGATCTGGAAGAATAATTAACTGAGCAATTCCATCCACGACGGACTTTAACTTTCCTTCATCGAACTTTAAGCGCTTCATCACTGCGTCCGAAATTCCATTCTCCCTGGCAGCGTCTAGATCTTTATGATTTTCAGCAAAAATTTCCTGCTGATGAGCTTTTAAATTTTCTGCAATAGCTGCTAAGGCAGCATTACGCACTTCCTCTTTGGTTGCTGCAAGTTTTGGTGCAACAAGCTTCATACGATGTGCTTCTTCACGAATATTCATCATTCTAGGCTCCTCCTTTTTATTCCTTGGTTTCTCCCAAGGTGTCTGCATAGGCTAATGCCTCATCAATATTCTTACAGAAATTCTGCTTTCCTACGCGATCCACAAATCCTGCACGGAGCATGGTTCGATATGGTTGGGAATTCACATGGCTAAGTACCATGGTCACTCCTGCTTCTTCACAACGCTTCTGCAACTGGGACAGGGCATTCATGGCAGTAATATCCAGGGAAGGAACACCACGCATACGAATGATCAATACCTTGGTGAAATCCTTCAGATGAATCTCCGCAAGAAGATCCGCTGCACCAAAGAACATTGGTCCATTAATATCATACACACGCACATGCTGTGGAACCACACGACGATTAATACTGTCCGGTCCATCCTCATCCCCGTCATCATACTTCCAACCACGTACTTCGGACTCATCCGCCATACGCTTCATGAAGAGAAGACAGGTCATAACCATACCAACTTCAATGGCCAGTACCAAATCAAAGGCAAAGGTTAAGACACAGGAAGCAACTAATACTGCTGCATCGGACTTTGGCGCCTTATGATAGGACCACATGGCCTTCACATTAAACATATTATACGAAACAATAATAATTACACCAGCAAGCAC
>JAILGS010000038.1 GCA_024696615.1 Lachnospiraceae bacterium | reverse complement strand
GCTTTTAGAGTTCCTTCTCTATCCCAACGCTGTAACGTCTTGACAGAAACACCTAATAATTCAGCAAAATCTTTCGGTTTGTAATTAGTGATATTAGAAGTGTTCATAATAATGTCCTCCATGGGTATATTTATACACATTTAGTCACTAATGTCAATATTTTTAATCACTCAGATATTCTCCTTATGCTTTCGTACTTCACACATGGGGTATTATATCACACTCCCCGCCTCGGACTCAATGAATCCGGATTAAGGGACTCGAATGGTGATTCCACCCCCAAGGTCCGTGCGCAGCACTTCACACTCTAGCAAGGAAAGCCGCTCTAGAGTCTCTTTGTGGGGATGACCATACGAATTTTTGACTCCTGCGGAAATAACTGCAAGACTTGGACAACAGGCTTCTAAAAAGGCGGACGAATTGGAATATCTGCTGCCGTGGTGAGCCACCTTATATACATCCACGGATGATAGTTCCCCCCCTAATCGATTCCCATCACATTCCTCAGTTTCATTTTGCTCCATGGCCCCTAAAATTTCTTCTTCCACTTTGCATCCAATATCCCCTGTAAAGAGGAATTGCACCCCAGGAGAGTCCAGATGTATTTCCTTCCTACAAGGGTTCTCTAAGAAGGAGTCCACCTGGAGTAAAACCTCATTCCCATGGGATAAGTCCTCTTCTCCATAGGTTGCATATAATACGGTGGAGATATCATTCTCCGACTCATACACTTTTTGGGGGGCGGGATGAAGACAGGTAAATTCCATCCTTCCAAGCATAAACCCTTCTCCCCGATGAATAAATTCCACCCTGGTTCCTTTCTCCCTTGCTAAGCAAAGTACCTCCAGATAATGTGGAGAAGCTAAATCCAGGGGGATTTCCGGAAGGATTAACTGTTTGACCGGGATCTCGCAAGATTCTAATAATTCCACCACACCACTCAAATGATCCCAATCCCCATGGGTAATGCATACATAATCTAAGGAGCGTACTCCTCGGGATTTTAAAAAGGGAATGATACGATATTCTCCCACCAAGTTTATGCCGCAACTTCCCCCATCAATCATCATATGATGGGTTCCACAGCGTAGATAGATGCCATCCCCTTGATCCACATCAAGGATCGTACATTCCATGCCACACATTTGCCGAAAGGTTACGCAAAATAGGGCCAGTACCATGGCAAATAGCTGCAGGTATTTTTTGTTCTTCGAAGAAAGCCAGTCCCCTCGCATTCCATCCAGCCAAAGCACGCCTCCCATGAGAAGATAAAAGAACAATATTCCAAGAAGCGCCGGTTTCCCAAGGATCAAAGAAGATCCGGGAAGTTGCTCCAAGCCATGACATACCAGGGCGTAGAGTTTTAGTACAAAATGCCCCGTACCCAGGCAAAACGCTCCCCCAAGTGGCCAAAACATTCCAAGAAAACCGCCCAGGATGGCACTGATCATCAGATAGGACATGCAGGGAATGACTACCAGATTGCATATAACGCCATATAGCGGGAATTCATAATAGGACCAAAGGACAATGGGCATGGTGATAAAAGATACTGCAAAGCTTCCTAAAAAACCCCGTCGGATCTTTCGTTCCACAATTTCCAAGGGAGACATTCGCCCCCATTTTTTGCTATTACGTCCATTCTCCTCCTTCTCCCCCGCAAGCTTCAAAAACACGGGACCAAGTTCCACGATTCCAAGAACTGCAAGAAAGGAGAGCCAGAAGCCATTGGAAAAAAGCATCCGTGGATATTGTAAGAGAATCATAAGTCCCGAACAGGAAAGACCATTTAATAAATCATAATGAAGTCCTAAGACTCTTGCAAAAATCTGTATCAAAAACATGGTGATGGCTCGAATCGTAGAAATACTATTACCAGTCATCACTCCATAACTTACGATCACTCCAAGACATAGAAGAAAGCTTGGAACATGGGGAATCATGATTTTCCGAAGCCCCCGATATAGGACCATTCCAAGAAGGGAGATATGAAGTCCGGAGATTGCTAAGATATGTCCAATCCCACTTTCCTGATACAGGTCTTTAAGATTACTTGGAAGGGCGGAACGGTCCCCCAGCACCATGGAGATATATACTCCTGCATCCTCTCCCCCGCATTGTTCATAGACTTTCTTTAACCTTGCTTTTAAGCCAAAAATCCCTAGCGTCCACGGATTCTTACAGGGGATGTGACTTAAAACCTGGGGCTTTATAAGCTCATAATCCAGATTTTGGGTGCGATAATACTCAGCAAGATCAAAATTACCAGGATTACGATCTTCCAAACATTTCCTACAGACGCCCTGGATCACCACCTTACTTCCGGGAAGCCAGGAAGCATCCCCCTGGGAATCATCCAGCGAAAGAAATATATTGGCCTTCTTTTTTAGTTCTTTCCCCTCCTCCATCCATTCACATTCCGCTCCATAAAGATAGAGAACAGTCTTCCCCTCCCCTTCTGACACATGATGAACCCTTCCGGAAAGCGTCACCTGATGATCTTTAAGAATTTCATTCTCCGGATTGGAAATCACATCCATGCGATAGGCCCCAAGGAACATTCCACAAGGAAGAAGAAGCATCCACCAAAATAATATCTTCTTTCTTGCTAACACATAGAAGGCCCCTTCGATCACAATCCACATCAGAAGGACTAGAAAAAATCCCCACGCCTTTCCACCGAAAAGGGAAGTTTCCCCAAAAGAAAGAAGGAAAAACGCCGGTCCCTTCCATAAAATCCCCAGTTCCCCCAGGACATAGCACAGAAGTAATACAAGCACTGGCCGCTTCATACACAGATCAACTCCTTGATCTTAGCAAATGCGTTCTCTTTTATACCGGATACCTGCATCACATCTTCAATATGTTGAAACTTTCCCACCTGCTTTCGATAGTCAAGAATGCTCTCTGCCCGACTTTCTCCAATCCCTGGAAGGGTCATTAACTCCTCCTTACTTGCCGTATTAAGATTCACTAAACCATCATCTCTTCCACCATCTGCTAAGGGAGAAAACTCTGACTCTTCTCCCACCCGTGGAACATAGATGGTTTCCTCATCCATAAGAACCCTTGCCAGATTTAATTGTTCCAATGCTGCATCTTCCAAGGCCCCACCAGCCTGTTCCAATGCTTCATAGACTCTTGCCTCCTTCGAAAGACCATATACCCCGGGACGAGCCACGGCCCCGCACACAAAGACATAGAGGTCCATGGAGTTTTTTCTAGGATCACTGGTGGACTCCTCGATCATTTTCGTTTCACTAAAGTCTATGGACTCATTCATTTCTTTGAATTCTATGGAGTCTTTGGATTCTATTTCTATGGATTCTTTAGTTCCTATGGATCCTTTGGATTCTTCTTTCCACCAGGATATTCCATAGATGAGGCTTGCGATTAGTAGAAGTAGCGTCGTGATCACGGCGCTGAATTTTTTATATATATGCATGAAAGCTCCTCTCCCATGCAACATTCCCAAAATGTATGCTCATTATAGGATGGAAAAAAATATAATACAAGACTTGACAAGAATTTTACCGATTTTCCTATGACAACACAGTACAAATAAGTTATAATAGTAGGTAATTGTGCGAAGGTCTTTTCGCCTAGAAATCCGATAAGAAAGGACATCTTATGAAACAAATCGATATTGTAGTACCTTGCTACAACGAAGAAGAAGTTCTGGTAGCCTTCTATGAAACAACCAATGGCATTGTATCAAAGATTCCTGACTACGACTTTCATTATATTTTTGTGGATGATGGCAGTCAGGATCTGACCCTCCATTTATTAAAGGGCCTATCCAATCAATATGCCAATGTGGACTATATCAGTTTTGCTAAAAATTTCGGTAAGGAACCGGCCATGTATGCTGGACTTTCCCATTCCACAGGGGATTACTGCATCATTATGGATGCGGATTTACAGCATCCCCCAGCTTTAATCCCGGAGATGGTTTTGGCTGTGGAAGAAGGATATGACTGTTGCGCCGCTTACCGGTTAAATCGTAAGGGAGAGGCGCCAATCCGCAGTTTCTTCTCCCGCCAATTTTATAAAGTCAATAATGCACTAACCTCCACCAAGATGCCTTATGGTGCCGTGGATTTTCGCATCATGTCCCATGCCATGGTGGAAGCAATTATTTCCTTACAGGAAGTGGAGCGCTTCTCCAAGGGAATCTTTAGTTATGTGGGATTTTCCGTAAAATGGATCGGATATGAGAATGTGGAGCGCACCATGGGCCAGACCAAATGGAAGCTTCGTTCCCTCCTAGCCTATGCTATGGATGGAATTACGGCATTTTCCGTAAAGCCACTGCATTTCGTATCCATTATGGGATGTCTCATCTCCTTTTTTGCGATTATTTATGCGCTGTACATCTTTGTAAAAGCCGTCATATTAGGTGTGGATTTACCCGGATACACCAGTACCATTTGCTTAGTGCTTTTCCTGGGGGGTGTCATCGAATTCTCCTTGGGAATTATCAGCGAATATTTGTGTCGAATCTTTGTGGAGATCAAGAATCGTCCAATCTACATTGCCAAGGAAAATACCCTTACCTCCAAGGATAAGAAAAAGAAAAAGCATGGCAATGATAAGAAGAAAAAGAAAAAAAACGAGGAGTTTTACCAGATCAATGAACCAGAGAACTAGGGAATACCCACATTTACAGGGGAATTTCATTCTAATCATCGCATTTATCGTGCCACTTGTCATCCTCACCGCCCTCTATGTGGGCCGGGAAATCTTCCCCTTCGGTGACCATACTTATTTGCGATCCGATATGTACCATCAATACCTCCCCTTCTATTCGGAGTTATGGTACAAATTACGTAACCACGAGACCTTATTCTACAGCTTGGATATCGGACTGGGAGTCAATTTTACCGCATTATATGCTTACTACCTCTCCTGCCCGCTAAATTTCCTCATTGCCCTCTTCCCTCATCGTTTTCTGATGGAAGTCATGAATGGGTTGATCATCCTAAAGATGTGCCTTTCCAGCACCTTCTTTACCTATTATTGCAGCAAGCGCTTTTCCACCCGCTCCGTCTATCTTCCACTCTTTGGAATTTTCTATGGATTGTCCGGTTATCTTGCGGCATTTAGCTGGAACATCATGTGGTTGGATTGCTACATGGTTCTTCCCCTTTTAATCCTGGGTTTGGAGCGCTTAGTGAAGGAAAATAAGCCATTCACCTATGCTCTCGCTTTAGGCTTTACGATTTTAACCAATTATTATATTGCCATCATGGTATGCATGTCCTTAGTATTCTACTATCTCTACCTGGCAGTTGCATATCCTGCAGGCAGCTTTAAAAAATTTGTCATCACCTCCCTGCGCTTTGCAGGCTACTCAATTCTTGGCGGAGGACTTTCGGCGATTCTCCTTTTGCCGGTGATCCGTGCGTTCCATTACACGGTTTCTAGCAATTTGAACTGGCCAAGTTCTTTCACAGAATACTTTTCTATTCTGCAAATGTTTACGAGGCATCTTATGAATGTGGAGCCCCATCTGGCTTTGGAGCACCACCCAAACATTTACTGTGGTGTGGCTGTATTCCTATTGATGCCACTCTACATCATGAATCGTAGAATTGATCTTCGGGAAAAAATTGGCAAATGTATTCTCCTTACCATCTTTCTCGTAGCATTCAATCTGAATTGGCTGAATTTTATCTGGCATGGACTGCATTTTCCTAATTCCCTGCCGGCAAGACAGAGCTTTATCTACATCTTCCTGCTTCTTACCATGTGCTATGATGCCTTCCGAGACATTCGCCACTATTCCCGTAAGGAGATTGCCACCGCCTTCTGGATTGCCATGGGCTTCCTTCTCTTTACGGATCAGGTCTTTGTCAGAGCAGAAATTGTAGAATTCACCCTGGTATATCTTAGTGCCCTCTTTATTGCACTCTACGGACTCCTCATGGTCCTATATCGAAAGAAAGCACTTCCTTTCTGGCTTATGTTATTCTTTATCCTGCTGGTGCCAATTGCGGAAGTTTCCATTAATTATGAGGCCACTGCCCTTTCTACCACCACGCGAAGTTCCTATCACTTAGATAATCAGGCAATTAACGACCTGGTGGATACCGCAAACCGTCTAAGTCCGGATGAATTCTATCGAATTGAAAAATATACAGGTCTTCGAACGAAAAATGATGCGGCTTGGAATAATTATTATTCCGCTTCCACATTTTCATCCACCTGTAATGGAGGCCTTTCCGAACTGTATGAATACTTCGGAATGGAATCCTCCACCAATGCCTACTCCTATGCAGGTGCCACGCCTCTTGCTTCGGCCCTCCTTAGAGTACGCTATATCCTCTCCAATCAACCGTTAGTCGAAGATACCCTGGTATCCTACGTAGCCTCCACGGATGGAGAATTTCTTTATGAAAATAACTACCTCATGCCATTTGGTTCGGTGATTCCAGAAAACCTACTCGAGGAATGGAACTACAAGTCCGTCAGCCCATTTGCCGTGCAAATGTCTTTCCTCCAAAACCTCTGTGGCATCGAGAATATTTATAACGAACTTCCTACGGAGACCATCTCCCCATCTGCTGTAATGATAACCACCGAGCGGACGGGACGAGTTTATCTCTATGTAACCTCTCCTACGGATTCGGTAAATGTGTATATCGAGGAAGAGGGAAAAGAATATTCCCTTCGCCATAATCACATTATTGATCTGGGAGTAATTGCTCAGGGAACTCCCCTTCGAGTAACCACGGAAGATACGGATCATAATCTCTATCTGGATGCATATACCATGAATGAAACATCCTTTATTGATGCCATGAATCGAATCAATGCCACCGGATGGAACCCAAGCACCATTACAGAGACCCATATCGAAGGAGATTACCAATGTGATACCACAACCACATTATTACTCTCCCTTCCATATGACCTTGGATGGACCATACATGTGGATGGTGAAAAAATCACTCAGGATAGTATCTTCGAGGCATTAACCACCATTACACTTTCACCTGGCTCCCACCATATTGTCATGAATTATGTTCCCGAAAACTTCTATTTGGGTATGACAATCTCCATCGTGTGTGCTATACTTTTGATTGTTCTATGGTTTCTAAGAAAACCTAAGAATAAATTAGGAAAGGAAAAGCTATCCCAAGTGAAGCAGGATATCCCTTCACCTCGAATAGCAGAAATAAACCCATGAAACTTTGGGGCGGTAGATTTACCAAAGAAACCAATGAATTAGTGAATGAATTCAATGCTTCCATCTCCTTCGATCAGAGATTTTGGGAGCAGGATATTGAAGGAAGTTTAGCGCATGTTACCATGTTAGCCAAGCAGGAAATTATTAGCGAAGAGGATAAAGAAGCGATTATCGGCGGATTACAAAGTATTCGGGAGGATATTAAATCCGGTACTTTAACCATTACGGACGAATATGAAGATATTCATACCTTCATTGAAGCAACCTTAATTGAGCGAATCGGAGAAGCCGGAAAGCGTCTTCATACCGGTCGAAGCCGTAATGACCAGGTTGCTTTGGATATGAGACTTTATACCAGAGAAGAAGTTTTAGCAACGGATAAACTCTTAAAAGATCTGCTTTTGGTAATTCTTCGTATTATGGAAGAGAATGTAGAAACCTATATGCCTGGATTTACTCACTTACAGAAGGCTCAGCCAGTAACGGTAGCTCATCATTTCGGAGCATATTTTGAAATGTTCCGTCGTGACCGTAGCCGTCTTGCAGATCTTTATGAGCGCATGAACTACTGTCCTTTAGGTGCAGGCGCATTAGCAGGAACCACCTATCCACTGGATCGTGAATATACTGCTTCCCTCCTCCATTTTACAGGAGCAACGAGAAATAGTATGGATTCCGTATCCGATCGCGATTATGTGATTGAATTTTTAAGTGCATTGTCCACGATTATGATGCATTTGAGCCGTTTCTCGGAGGAAATCATTATCTGGAATACCAACGAATATCGCTTCGTTGAATTGGATGACTCCTTCTCCACCGGCTCTTCCATTATGCCACAGAAGAAGAATCCGGATATTGCCGAATTAGTTCGTGGAAAAACCGGTCGTGTATATGGTGCATTAATGAGTATGTTAACTACCATGAAGGGAATTCCTCTTGCATATAATAAGGATATGCAGGAAGATAAGGAAATGGCCTTCGATGCCTATGATACCACCAAGGGTTGCATTCAGCTCTTTACCGGTATGATTGATACCATGAAATTCCGTCCAACCGTCATGGAGCAAAGTGCTAAGAACGGCTTTACCAATGCTACGGATGCTGCAGATTACTTAGTAAAGAAGGGTGTTGCCTTCCGTGATGCCCATGGAATTATTGGTCAGTTAGTCTTACATTGTATCGAGAAGGGAATCGCTTTAGATGACCTTGCCTTAGAAGAATATAAGAAAGTCTGCCCAGTATTTGAAGAAGATATCTATGAAGCAATTTCTTTAAAGACCTGTGTGGAAAAGCGTCTTACCAAGGGTGCTCCGGGAAGTAAGGTAATGCATGAGGCCATTGCCGAGGCTAAGGAATATCTTTCCAAGTAATCCCTATAAAACCGAAGAAAGGTGTTATGAGAATATGAAGAATACCCGATTAAAAGCTGCAGGAATTATCGCAGAATATAATCCATTTCATAATGGTCACGCCTTTCATATCGAAGAAACCAAAAAGAAGACCCAGGCAGACTGCATCATTGCAGTCATGAGTGGGGATTTTGTACAACGTGGAGAACCAGCCATCTTAGACAAATTTACAAGAGCTAAGATGGCTCTTTTTGGTGGTGTGGATTTAGTCGTAGAACTTCCTTGCATTGCTGCAACCGGTTCTGCAGGATATTTTGCCAAAGGTGGTATTGCTATTTTAAATACCCTAAAAGTGGACTACTTAAGTTTTGGAATGGAATCCACGCTTTCTGCTTTAGAACACCTGGCTCAATTCTATCTAGAACATGAGGACTCCTTGGAAGAAGATATTAAAAAGCTTCAAAAGAAGGGTTTCTCCTATCCCAAGGCAAGGGAAGAAGTATTGAAAGATACTTTCAGTGATTCTGACTCCCTTCATCTCCTGCTTTCTAGTCCGAATAATATTCTTGCTTTAGAATATCTAAAAGAATGTCTTCGTAGTAACAGTACGATGAAGCCCATTGGAATTTCCAGAACGGGATCTTCCTATCATGAGGAAGAATTAAAGGAAGGAAGTTCCATCTGCAGTGCCACGGCCGCAAGGGCCGCGATCACCTCAGGAAATCTGGACTTACTTTCCACCTATCTTCCTGGGCCCGTATATGCCGAGTTAAAGAAATCCCTAACAATAGCTAAACCTGTCACCCTGGAGGATTATAAAGTCCTTCTGAAGGCATCCTATCTACAACTTGCCTATGAAATGGACTTACATCAGGATATATCCATTTCAGATCTTGACCGTAGAATTCTTAAAATCCTACAGGAAAAACCTGATATCACGATTCAAGATCTATGCGAAGAGGCCCATACGAAGAGCGATACTCTCACCTCCATTCGGCGCCACCTCCTCCATAAGCTTCTTACAATTACCCAAAAAGATTATGATGATTGGGAAGAGCATCCCTGTTCCTATCTTCGAATCCTTGGAATAAATGATCGTGGTGCTGCCTACCTGGGCCAACTATCAGAACCAAACATTCCAATCATTACGAAAGCCTCCTCTTATCAATCCCTCTTAGCAAGGGACCACTACGGGGACGAATTATATCGTCTAGCCTTTCAGGAAAAAAATTCCCTCCTGCTTCCTTCGGAATATCACCGAAAATTCTTAAAACAATAAAAAATCCCGTTTAGAATTTCTTCTAAACGGGATTTCTTTATTAATCCATAATTTCAAGATCCGTATTTCTCTTAACTGTTACGTTCTTCGTTCTGCAATAAAGTGGTGCAATAAGCTCTCCATTTAAGGCTCTCAAGGCTTCCTCTTCACTCTGATATTCTTTCACTACAATAATGTAGTATGGAAGATTTCGACTACTTAAGGCCGTAGCTCCACTGGAACTTGCAGTATCATAATCCTTCATTGCAGCACCAGTACCAGGATCAGTTTTAATAATAGATTCCTTAATATTAGGCTTACACTGAGTCTGAACATAGTAAGCAACTGCAGAATTCACATTATCCACGGTTGTTCCAAATAATGGATCCGTAGAGGTCTTATAATAGTAAGAAGCATTGGCTTCTTCACTGGCTTCACCCATTCGATACCACTTATTTCGAGCATCCTTGGTTGTGGTATATTTAGTATACCAAACTTTA
>JAILGS010000010.1 GCA_024696615.1 Lachnospiraceae bacterium | reverse complement strand
AGTCTTCTCATAGGTATTGATTGCGCTATAGCCGGGAAGAATGGTATTATGAACGCCTTCGGCCATGAGCCAGGCGCGAATTTCGCCACCATCCACCTCTAATAATTCGATGCCAAAGATTCGGCCCCATCCATCCACTTCTTGAAGTGTCCGGAAGAGGTCTTCATTGCCATGTTTCCATTGGCGCATCACATATCCGCCAAAGAGGGTAAATTCATTACAACGGGAGAGAATGCGGATAATGTCCTTTAAGGACGCATCCTGATCCGTATGAAATAGTTCTAAAATACTTAGTCCCAGCTTTACCGCTTCCGTATCCTTAGAAGTGGTTAAGAGCTGACTTGCAAAATGATATAATGCTACTCCATTCAGGGTGTCTGCATTGCGCTGAATATACTGCTGGATCGTGTCAATATGAGGAAGCATCCGACCGTCCTGAGACAGTGTATTTAGTTCTTCTCCAAGTTTATTTAATTCTTCTTCCTGCTCGGTATGAAATACCTGTGACAGGATTGTTTTTACCCTCGTTAAGAATGCATCGTCTTCTTCGGGGGTATTATTCATAACGGTATGAAAATAAGCGATTCCATCTAGGGCGCCATCTACAAAAACAGGGCCATTCTTAGTTTCGTCCTGTGGAAGACAGAAAGTTTTGGGTAATGTCCCATCCTTTTTTCGGTGGGAGAGGATATAATCGTATATTACTTCTTGCATTCGTTTGCACTTCCTTTCTGGTGTTGATTATACCATTGTGACAAGGCTTGTCCAAGGAGGAGTTTCTTGGAAAATATCATATTTTAATAAAAAACATGGTTAAAAAACATTTACCAAAGGAAGAAACCATGTTATATTAGACGCTGTGTATGGATTTTTCAACACTTCAATGTTTATTATCTAATTATTTATTATAATGACCCAGTCATATCGAAGGAGGATTTTTAGAAATGAGTAAGATTGCAGTTGTAGTATGGACAGGAACAGGTAACACCGCAGCAATGGGTGATGCAGTGAAGGAAGGCGCAGAAGCAGCAGGTGCTGAAGTAAGCGTATTAGAGTTCTCTGATTTAAATGCAGATGCAGTAGCAGAATTTGATGGTTTTGCTCTTGGATGTCCTGCTATGGGCGATGAAGTTTTAGAGGAAGGCGAAGTTCAGCCAGCATGGGATGATGTGAAGGCTGATCTTGCGAATAAGAAGGTTGCTTTATTCGGTTCTTACGGATGGGGCGATGGAGAGTGGATGAGAAGCTGGGAAGAAGATGCTTCTGATAATGGAATCACTCTTGCATGTGATAGCGTAATCGCTAATAATGCTCCGGATGATGAAGCATTAGAGGCTTGTAAGGCACTTGGTGCAGCATTAGTTTAAGAGTTATGAAGCGGGTTGGTATAAGAGTTGTTACATTCAGTGTAGCAGTCGGGGTCTTATGCGCATGTACGAATTCTGATGGGGATCAGAATCCAAGTTCCGTGGAAATTACCAGGGAAACTACTGCCGGTGTAACGAAGGGGAATCAAACCAGGGAAGTGGTGACTACCACGAAAGACGAAGCGACTACGAAAGTCCAGAATCTTTTATTGGATGAAACCTACTGTGGGGCATTGTACGAAGATGAGTTGACTTCTATCGTGAAAACCATCGGATCCTTAAATCCAAGTTGGGATCAGGAAGAAGCTGCCATCGCTTCACGCGTGGAAGAACTGTATGCTACAGGGGATGTAGAACAAGCATTAATGGGAATTGGATTTACATTAGCGGATGTAAATCAGGATGGTGTATTGGAATTACTGATTCTTGATGTGGACCGTTTAAAGTCCACTGGAGGCGTGGGAACTCGAATTCTCGAAGTCCTTACCATTACTGGAGAGGATGAGAAGACGGAAACCATGTTTTTCCCAGAGGAAGAAGGAGTGTCCTACTATCTGACAGAAACTGGTGTATATGCGGAAGCATGGAATGAGAATGAAGTGAGCAAACTCATGCTTTTATCATGGGTGAATGGGGAACTTACGATAGCAGAAGAGCACAATCGTAGTTCTTATGAAGCAACAGAGTTTATGAAACTACAGGAGAAATTCCGGAAATCCATTCGCTCCTATAAGATTGAGACCTTCTATGATTATGCGAAATTAAAGAAGATCGGTCGTTTCTCGGATGCTGGTTATTCTACGAATTCCAAAGCTTCCCTTGGAGCTTATTTTTTAGAAGATGTAACAGAACCACTGACGGATGAGAATTATTATCATCTGGTGATTAGTAGGGAAGAACCCGTATCCACTGTGGTATTTCAGTCACCACAGAGCATTAAGAATGTTAAGATTTTAAGTCTTACCTTTTTAAGTGCGGATAATGGGGGAAATCTTTCCTTTCGAACGAAAGAACTTGGAATTGTAGAAAAACTACAGTCCGGAAAGTTTTTGGGTGTGGATATCACCTTCTATGGTGATCTTCCAAGTTATGGAATTGAATATATGGATAATCTTGGAGCAATCCACCAATACGGAATTACCATTAGTGGAAAGGATGGATCCCTGGAACTTGTTCCGATCAATACCAATCAATATCCATTAAATCCATAGGACTTACTTGTCTTCTTTAAAATAGAAGAGTAACGTAATCAGTCCCATACCAAGAAATACGAAAAAGATACCGCCAATCCAGAAATAGCGCGTGAGCCGGTTGGTGGTTCCATAGATTTCTATAATGCCGGAACAAAGCATCCCTGCAGTGAGGGTTGCGATTCCGGCATTAATTAATTCTAAAGGAATACGTGGGAGCATACGGTCACAATGAAGCAGAATACTATAGAGCATCCCTCCAAAAAGTGGTCCGGTAAAGGCCAAAAGCATGGGAACACTGTATACTCCAAAGGAAAAATATTCATAAATCATAGAGAAGATGGCAACTACAAAAAATGCAATCCAATATGCCTTCTTCATCCATCCATATTTGCTTAAATTCATAGGAATTCTCCTCTCTTAATATCCAATATACACAATATCGCTAACACTTCGTTCTTTAATCTTATTGCCACTGGTGGTGGGATTATTCATCACTTCTCCTAAAAAGACCATGGTGGAACTTCCGCCTCCATCCAGATTATAAGCGGTGGAAACTCCCAAGGATTCCATCACCGTGGCCAGCTGATACAGGGAAAGTCCCGCACTTTCGCTGGTGCGTCCATCCGCTACCACAAATACGTAGTGGAGCGGGCTGATCATTCCAATGGCAGTACGAGGATTGCTTTCTTTGGCCTTTCCCACTTCCTCACTTTCAGAAACGGTAATCGATCCTTCTTCTATTAGCCCCGGTCCAAAGGAAAGCACTGTGATCGCGCCATTGGCCAAGAGTTCTTCCGCAGTGATCTCATCTTCAAGAATCACTTCCATACTGCCATCCGCATAAATCACCAGATCCTCCTGGCCACTTTGTGCCGTGGCACGATACAGCACTCCATCCCGGATCACATAGCCGCTTTCCTGAGCTCCGTAATAGTCCCCGTTGATCGCAAGAATCGCATCCACTTCTGAGGCAATGGTGGAAGTCTTATCCGTTACATTCTTTCCAAAAATCCCCTTAGCAAATGCTGTCTGTAGATATTCTTCATCGGAGAGGATAATATCTGCCACATAAATGGTGGTATCATAGGCCGTTAAGGTTTGCAGGGTGACGGAAATATT
>JAILGS010000067.1 GCA_024696615.1 Lachnospiraceae bacterium | reverse complement strand
CCAATCACGAAGAGTCCAATAGGGAACAATTGCATCGACTGGCGCAGGATACCTTGGCCTTAGCAAGAAATACGCTGGCAGTGAATCTGCGTTTTATGGATAAGGCCATTAGTATGCTCCATGTGCTATGGCAGGAGGATGGCGGATGCTATACGGTGAATGGGGAAGTGATGCGACTTGACCCAAAGCGTTTTTTACAGGAGTATACAAAAGAACCACAGACGGCGGCACATGCCTATATGCATATGCTTTTGCATTGTGTCTTTCAACATTTTTTTGTGGGACTGGGTGTGGATTCCAAGCGGTGGGATTTAGCCTGTGATATTGCAGTGGAAGCTACGATGGATGCGCTGGAACTTCCGGCAATCACCATTCATAAGAAAGAAGCTTTTACGAAGGAGTTTCGCCGCCTTCGGTTGAAAGTAAAATATTTAACTGCGGAGATGATTTACCGCTATCTAACTTCGGGGAAAGTATCCGAGGAGGAAGTGGATCGCCTGGAGGAGTTATTTCGGGTGGATGATCATGGACTGTGGTATGAAGGTAAGTTTAAAGATGAAAGTGCCTTAATGGAAACGGATGAGAAGGTTTCTTCCCAGGAAAATACAGTGGATGGACCGGTGACGGAGGATGATATCTCCAGTACGGGAATTACCAAGGAAGAAGCTGGCAATAACAATCAAGCGGGGCGCGGACAAAATCAGAAATTAAGGGATGAGTGGAAGAAAGTTTCCAACGAGATGCAGATGAATCTCTTAGCGTTTACCAAGGAACTTGGGGAACGAAGAGAGGGTTTAATGCAAAATCTATATGCGGTGAATCGGGAACGATATGATTATGGCGCATTTTTAAAGAAATTTGCTACATTTGGAGAGACCATGCGGGTGAACGAGGATGAATTTGATTATATCTTCTATACCTATGGCATGGGGCTCTACGGAAATATGCCGTTAATTGAGCCGCTAGAATATAAAGAAGTGAATAAGATCCGGGAATTTGTTATTGCCATTGATACCAGTGGATCCACACAGGGAGAACTGGTGCAGACATTTGTGCAGAAGACCTTTAATATCTTAAATCAGCATGAGAATTTCTTCTCCAAAGTGAATCTTCATATGATCCAATGTGACGAGACGGTGCAGGAGGATGTGAAGATCACCAATCGGGAAGAGATGGAGGAGTACTGCAAGAACCTGGAGTTAAAGGGGTTTGGCGGTACGGATTATCGCCCGGTGTTTACCTATGTGAAGCGGTTGATCGACAAGAAGGAATTCGAGAATTTAAAGGGTATGATTTATTTTACGGATGGACAGGGGATTTTTCCCGAAAAGCAGCCACCGGTGAAGGTTGCATTTGTTTATGTGAGTGATGGATATCGTGATGTGGATGTTCCAACCTGGGCCATCAAGCTGGTGCTTGAGCCGGAGGAAATCGAGAAGGTCACGGTATCGTGATGTTAATGTAAGCGCTAAGATGCATTCCCCGAAGTATGCATAGGAGCGAAGCGCCAGGGCATACTGCCATCGTAAGGATCAAAGATTGTGAGGAAAATCGATGAATATTAGAGAAGCCAAGGAACAAGTGAAAAATGCCATGATTGCATACTTTACCAAGGATGGGGATGGGGAGTATAAGATGCCCATCGAAAAGCAGCGTCCCGTATTCTTAATGGGTCCTCCGGGTATTGGTAAAACGGCGATCATGGAGCAAATTGCATCGGAGATGGGAGTGGGACTTTTATCCTATTCCATGACGCATCATACCAGACAAAGTGCTCTTGGCCTTCCTTTCATTGAGCATAAGGTATATCAGGGCGAGTCCTATGATATTTCCGAATATACCATGAGTGAAATTATTGCCTCCATCTATGACTTGATGGAAGAGACGGGAGTGAAGGAAGGAATTCTTTTCCTGGATGAGATTAACTGTGTTTCTGAAACCCTTGCACCGATCATGCTTCAGTTCTTACAGTATAAGATCTTTGGAAGACATCGTGTTCCGGATGGATGGATTGTGGTGACGGCGGGAAATCCTCCGGAATATAATAATTCCGTGCGAGAGTTCGATATCGTGACATGGGATCGATTAAAGCGTATTGATGTGGAGCCGGATTATGAGGCTTGGAAGGCCTATGCTTATGAGAAGCATGTGCATCCTGCCATTGTGACCTATCTTGAAATTAAGAAGGCGGATTTTTATCGGATCGAAACCACCGTGGATGGCAAGAAATTCGTTACTGCAAGAGGCTGGGATGATTTAAGTCAGATGATGTATCTATATGAGGAAAATCATTTGCCCGTGGACGAATTATTGATTTCCCAGTATCTGCAAAATCCTCGGATCGCCAAGAATTTTGCAGTATATTATGATCTTTATCAGAAGTATCAAAGTGATTATCAGGTGGATGAAATTCTTGCCGGAACCGTGGGGGATGAGATTACCCTTCGTGCCAAGGAAGCGAAATTCGATGAGCGCCTGTCCCTTCTTGGAATGCTTTTAGATGCCCTAAGTGGTAAGAGTAAGACGGTGATCGAAAAGGATCTTGCAGCCAATGAACTGGTGGGATTATTACGTGAGTACAAGATGATGGTGGCTAGAACCGAGAAGAGTCCCGGGGAATGGTTGGAAGAAATGATCGAACGCCAGCGGGAGAATATTGCTCAGGGTGCGAAGGCAGGATCGTTGTCCCGAGAAGGCATTGTGCGCATGAAGCGCGTGGTTAAGCTATTGGAACAGGGAAGTCCTAAGGTAGAAAAGGCTTTGGATGGAAAGGAAGCATTCCTTGTATTAAAGGAATTATTGGAAGAAAGTCGTGCTGCCAATAAGGCGGAAGCTTCCAGCGTGAAGGCTAATTTTGAAGCCGTCTTTTCT
>JAILGS010000097.1 GCA_024696615.1 Lachnospiraceae bacterium | reverse complement strand
GTACTGGCAGTACTTGCTTTATTAACTTTGATCTTATTGGAAATGTTTCCTTTTATTAAAGAAGGATATTCCTGGTGGGTGGGAGGCATTAATTATACCTTCTTTTATGGGGTATTTTTATTATCCCAGGCCTTCTTAGTGCATTATCTGGTAAAGAAGTCCAAGATTTCCCTCATCCTTGGATCCATTCTTAGTTTTTGTGTGGGACTTGGAAATCTCCTTACGGGTCTGTTAAATCCGGAAGTTGTGATTGTGGAAGCTGTGGTTCTTTGGCTGGTATGCCGCTTTGGTGCCGAGAAAAAGGCCTATGACTTTAGGTTTTTCATTCCTGTCTGTTGTAGTGTGGTGGGACTTGGAATTAATGTGCTATGTCCCGGAAATCTCCTTCGTGGGGATGGACTGCTTGGAAACAATCCCTTCCTTGCCATTAAGGATGCCATTGTGCTTTCTACGCAAATGATTGCCACTTTCCATAAAGCATCCATGATTCCCATCTACTTAACCATGGGAATGATCTTATTATATGGGGCTGTGCGGGCGAAATCCAAAGTATCGGTAACATTTGTACATCCGGTGGGTGTAAGCGTGGTGTTATATCTTCTGTACTGTTCGGTGATCACTCCCATTGTGTATGTGGGAACCACCATTTATGGCAGATGTTTAAATCAGACCTTTTTGTCCCAGCATTTTTTCACGGTGGTGATTTTATTTTACTGGGCCGGTTGGATGGCAAAAAATCTAAAGCCTGTCGCTGGGATTCCCCATCCATACTACCACGCCATGATCATTGGAGGGCTCTTAAGTGTTTTCTGGTCCATGAAAGTCCATGAATTTGACCATTATACCATCTATTGCAGGGTGTCCTTAGAACAGGGCTATGCGGATATTTTCCAGGCCCAGATGGTGGAGCGCTTTAAGGTGTATGAGGATCCGAATGTGAAGGATTGTATGTTCAATAGTATTGATTATGTGCCATCCATCCTTTATTTTGACGAGGATTGTTTAGAGGACATTAAGGGGTATTATGATAAGAACTCCATTACCATTGTCCAGCAAAAGCATGAGGATTAGTCCTTTCTTGTCAAATGTGTCAAAATACGATAAAATATGAAAGTTAGAATCTGAAAGAAAGTGGGATAAGAACATGGAAGAAAAGGTTGTTGTAGCTGTTGATGCCATGGGTGGCGATAATGCACCGGGGGAAATTGTGAAGGGTGCAGTGGAAGCTGTTAATACGAAGAAATCCATTCATGTTATTCTTACGGGAGATGAAACTGCTGTAAAGAATGAACTTGCTAAATATACTTATGATGCTTCTCAGATCACCATTCGTCCAACGACGGAAGTGATCGAAACAGGGGAGCCACCAGTGATGGCCATTAAGAAGAAGAAGGATTCTTCCTTAGTGGTTGCCATGAAGATGGTAAAGGATCAGGAAGCGGATGCATTAGTTTCTGCAGGAAGTTCCGGAGCAATTTTAGTTGGTGGTCAGGTGATCGTTGGCCGTATTCGTGGTGTGGAGCGCCCACCTCTTGCAGCAATTATTCCTACGGAAAAGGGAATTTGCCTTTTAGTGGACTGTGGTGCCAATGTGGATGCCAGACCAAGTCATTTGATTCAGTTTGCCAAGATGGGTTCCATCTATATGGAGCATGTTCTTGGAGTGGAAAATCCTAAGGTTGGTTTAGTGAATATTGGTGTGGAAGAAGAGAAGGGTAATGCTTTAGTGAAGGAAACCTATCCTCTTCTTAAGAATTGTCCGGATATTAATTTTACCGGCAGTATTGAAGCCAGGGATGTTCCTAAGGGTGTCTGTGATGTGGTTGTGGCAGAGGCCTTTGTGGGGAATGTAATCCTGAAGATGTATGAAGGTGTTGGTTCCGTATTACTGGGTGCAGTAAAGCAGGGATTAATGAGTACACTTCGCAGTAAGATCGGTGCCTTATTAATTAAGCCGGCCTTAAAGAGTACCTTAAAGCGCTTTGATGCTTCGAATTACGGTGGAGCACCACTGATCGGTTGTAATGGTTTAGTGGTAAAGACCCATGGTTCTTCCAAGGCCCAGGAGGTATGTACCTCCATCCTGCAGTGTGCCATCTTTAAGGAGCAGGATATTAATGGAAAGATTCGTGCTTCCTTACAGGGAAACGTACAGGAAGTGAGTGAATCCTAGGACCGGAAACATTTGTAAATTATGTATTGCAAATTTATGGTATTATAGGTACAATGCTCTTTAGTATATGTCATATAAGAGGTATATACATCGAAGCGAAAGGCTTTGTATCTTATGTATAGTGTGAGGTATGTAAAATGGAATTTGAAAAATTAGTGAAGATCATTGCAGAAGTATTGAATGTGGAGCCGGATGAGATTAGTCTTTCAACGAAGTTCGTAGATGATCTTGGTGCAGATTCTTTGGATGTATTCCAGATTTTAATGGGTGTGGAAGAAGAATTCGATATTGAGATTGCTAATGATGCTGCAGAGAATATTGTAACCGTTGGGGATGCAGTAGAGCAGATCAAGAACGCACTGAACTAATCATTTGTTTTGTATCATGTATTTTCATGTGCCAATGACGTTTTTATAGCGTCATTGGCTATTTTTAAGTAGGAGAAGTGCCATGAACCAAAAGGATCTTGGAAGGTTGGAGAAGAGTATTGGTTATGAGTTTCATGACCGCTCCCTGTTAGAGCTGGCCATGCGACATAGTTCCTATACCAATGAACATCGCATGGAAAAATATGAATGTAACGAACGCATCGAATTTTTAGGGGATGCGGTACTGGAAATCACTGTGAGTGATGAATTGTACCGAAAGAATCCTACCATGAGCGAGGGGGAGATGAGTCGTCTTCGTGCCAGTATTGTATGTGAGCCAACCCTGGCTTTTTGTTCCAATGAATTCTCCTTAGGGGAATATATCTTCCTTGGAAAAGGGGAGGAGATGATGGGGGGCCGCAAGCGGGAAAGTATTATTTCCGATGCCTGCGAATCCTTAATTGGTGCAATTTATCTCGATGGTGGCATGGAACCGGCGAGAGCATTTATTCATCGGTTTATTTTAAATGATTTAGAACATAAGAAGTTATTTTTTGATAGTAAAACTGTTTTACAGGAGATGATTCAGGCTGCAACCAAGGAACCGCTTAGCTATGAGATCGTATCGGAGCAGGGTCCGGACCATGATAAAACATTTGTGGCGCAGGCGAAACTGTCAGAACAGGTTATTGGCCAGGGGAGTGGACACACGAAAAAAGCGGCGGAAGCAGCTGCCGCCTATGCAGCGATTTTAAAGTTGCGGGAAGGTAATGTAAAGTAGGAGTTTTGTATGTATTTAAAAAGTATCGAAGTACAGGGATTTAAGTCCTTTGCCAATCGAATCGTATTTGAATTCCATAATGGTATTACCGGTATTGTAGGACCAAACGGCTCGGGTAAGAGTAATGTAGCCGATGCGGTGCGTTGGGTACTGGGGGAACAGAGTGCCAAGAGTCTTCGTGGATCGAAGATGGAAGATGTTATTTTCGCAGGTACAGAAATCCGTAAGCCAGTAAGCTATGCTTATGTATCCATTACATTAGATAATTCGGATCGTGCGCTAAATATTGACCATGATGAAGTGACGGTAACACGTAAAGTATTCCGTTCCGGCGAAAGTGAATATCTGATTAATGGCAATAGTTCCCGTCTGAAGGAAATTAATGAATTATTCTATGATACGGGTATTGGTAAGGAAGGATATTCCATTATTGGACAGGGTCAGATCGACCGAATTCTAAGCGGTAAGCCGGATGAGAGACGTGAGCTTTTTGATGAAGCGGCAGGTATTGTTAAATTCAAGCGTCGTAAGGCGGCTGCAGTGAAGAAGCTGGATACGGAAGAGAATAATTTAGTTCGTATTAAGGATATTCTTGCAGAACTTGAAAAACAGGTTGGGCCTTTGGAGAAGCAGTCCGAGAAGGCGAAGCAATATCTGGAATTAAAAGAGAATTTGAAGCATTATGACGCCAATCACTTCCTCTTAGAAGTATCCCGGTTAAAGGAACAGTTAAAGGACTGCGAAGGAAAGTATGAATTAGCTTCCACAGAACTTCAAAAAAAGCAGGAAGAGAATGAAAGTATTCGTGAAGAATATGAAAAATTAGAGGGGGAGATGGAGAAGATTACCACCTCTATGGAAGAATATGCCAGTAAGGCCAATGAAATGAATCTTGTAAAGGGTCGTTTAGAAGGTCAGATCAATGTGATCACGGAGCAGATTCATACCCTCCTTGTAACGGATGAGAATTTAAAGGAGCGAATTGCCCTCTTAGAAAAGAATGTGGCTTCCAAGGATCAGGAGAAGGAAAGTCTTGCCCAAAGCCATAATCAGGTGGGGGATGAATTACGCGCTGCTAAGGAAGCGAAGGAAAAGGCAGAAGATGAACTAGCGGCCTTGGAATTAAAGCTTCGCAATTTAAATGATGCGGTGGAGACTCATAAGAATGCCATTATTGCTTCCTTAAATCATAAGAGCGAAACCCAGGCTCGTTCCCAGCGTTATGAAACCATGTTGGAACAAATGGGAATTCGTAAATCCCAGTTAAATAGCCAGATTTTAAAGGGACGTACGGATGAGGCTTTAGTTCAGGAAGAAGTGGACCGTTACCAGAAGGAACTGGATGACATCTTAGTACGGGTGGATTCTTTAAATCAAACCAATCAGGATTTGGTGGAGGAGATTGCAAGTACTCGTAGCAAGGTGCAGGAAAAGACTGCCGAGGGAAATCGATTAAATAATCAATATCATGCGGAAAAATCCAAATTAGAGTCCTTAAAGAATCTTACGGAACGGTATGAGGGATATGGTAATAGTATTCGTCATGTCATGGATCAGAAGGAGAAGAATCCTGGAATCCTTGGTGTGGTTGCGGATATTATTAAGGTGGAGTCCAAGTATGAAATCGCCATTGAGACAGCTCTTGGTGGAACGATTCAGAATGTGGTTACCAACAATGAAGATACGGCGAAGGGCTTAATTACCTACTTAAAAGAGAATAAGTTTGGTCGTGCCACCTTCCTTCCATTAAATGCCATCTCAGGCAAGAATACCTTGGAAAAGGATCCATGCATGCAGGAAGAAGGCGTGGTGGGAGTTGCTTCCAACTTAGTGAAGGTCTCCTTTGAATATGTGGATCTTGCAAGATATTTACTTGGTCGAATCTTAGTGGTGGATCATATTGATCACGCCCTTGCCATTGCCAGAAAATATCGTCATAGTCTTCGTATTGTTACTTTGGAAGGCGAACAGTTAAATCCAGGTGGATCCATGACGGGTGGTGCCTTTAAGAATAATAGTAATCTTCTTGGACGTCGTCGTGAAATCGAAGAGTTACAGGCCAGCGTGAAGAAGATTTCCAAGGAAGCGGATGCCAATGCGGAGGAGGTTAGGACTTTACGTGCGCTGGTGGGAGAGCTTCGTACCAATTTAGAAGAGAATAATACGGCGATTCGGGAAGCTGCGGTTTCTAAGACCCAGGCGGAGATGAATTTAAAGAATGCAATGAATAAGAAGAATGAAATCATTGCTTCTTATAAGGACAGTTCCGAAGAGGCTTCCCAGTTGGATGAGCAGTTAAATGAGCTGCGCTCCAATGTGGAGAATATTTCCAAGGAATTATCGGATTTGGATGTGGAAGCCAAGGATGCCTCCGATGCAGTTAAGTCCGCTCAGGATCAGATTACTCAAACCACTAAGGAGAGGGATGAAGCTGCCAAAGTGGCAGAAGAGATGCGTCTTTCCTTTGCGGCCATCTCCCAGAGGGATGAATTTGTGGCCCAGAATGTGGCTCGTATTGAAGAAGAAAAAGCTTCTTTAGTGGCTGAGATGGAAGATCTTTCCAGTCGTATGGGACAGTCCTCCTTAGAAGTGGAAGAAAAGCGTGGGGAGATCGAAACATATCACTTAAATATTGCAGACTGCGAGAAGGAATACCTTCGCTGCAATGAGGAAGCCCAGAAACTTCGTGTCATTAAGGAAGAGCAGCAAAAAACGCATAAAGAATTCTTTGATCGTAGAGAAGCACTTTCTAAGACCTTATCCGACTTAGATAAGGAAGTATTCCGTCTTTCCAGTCAGATGGATAAGTTAAATGAAACTCATGATAATCTCTATGAATATATGTGGAATGAATATGAGATGACCATGTCCGAGGCCAATGCATATCGGGATGAACTTTTAACCGATGTGGATGCCATTAAAAAGCAGTGTAATAATCTTCGTAGCCAGATTAAGTCTTTAGGAGATGTGAATGTGAATGCCATCGAAGAGTATAAGGATGTGCATGAACGCTATACGCAGTTAAAGACCCAGCATGATGATTTAATAGCTGCGGCAGAGGATTTAAAGAAGATTATCGAGGAATTGGATACGGGTATGCGTGCCCAGTTTAGCGAGAAATTTGAAGAGATCAAGCGGGAATTTGATAAGGTATTTAAGGAACTCTTCGGTGGTGGTAAGGGTACCATTGAACTCATCGAAGGAGAGGATATCTTAGAGGCAGGAATTAATATTATTTCCCAGCCACCTGGAAAGAAATTGCAGAATATGATGCAGTTATCCGGTGGCGAGAAGGCATTAACGGCAATTTCCCTCCTCTTTGCCATCCAGAATTTAAAGCCATCCCCATTCTGTCTCCTGGATGAGATTGAGGCGGCCTTGGATGATTCCAATGTAACCAGGTATGCTCAGTATCTTCACAAATTAACAGAACATACCCAGTTTATCGTAATCACTCACCGTCGTGGTACCATGGCGGCTGCGGATCGTCTCTATGGTATTACCATGCAGGAAAAGGGTGTTTCCACACTTGTTTCCGTGGACTTAATCGAGAAGGATTTAGCAGAGGAAGAAGCTAAAAGAAAAGCCAAGTCTTCCACGGGTGTGGATTAACTCAGTCGGAGAACAAGCTCCGACTGAGTTAATCGCTCCGCAAGGATGCGCACGGATTCGGACAGGAATTTGTCTGCTGAAGCAGACCCGAATCCGGCGCGCAAGACTCGCGAGCGAGTCTTGACTTGGCCCCATAGGAGTGGATATAGGAGGAAAGCATGGGATTATTTGATAAATTAGTACAGGGTCTTGCAAAGACCAGGGATAATATTGTATCCGGCATGGATAATGTATTCTCCGGTTTTTCCGTGATTGATGAGGATTTCTATGAGGAATTGGAAGAAATCTTAATTATGGGAGATGTGGGAGTTCGGACCACGGATGAAATCCTAGAAGACCTTCGGGTAAAGGTGAAGGAAAATCATATTAAAAAGCCGGAAGAATGCAAGAAATTCCTGATTGAAAGTATTCGTTCCCAGATGGATCTTGGAGAAAATACCTATGATTTTGAAAATCAAAAAAGTATTATCTTAATGATCGGTGTCAATGGTGTGGGTAAGACCACTACGGTGGGAAAGCTTGCAGGACAGTTCGTAAATAACCATAAGAAAGTAGTGATGGCTGCAGCGGATACGTTCCGTGCCGCAGCGATTGAGCAGTTAGGAGAATGGGCGAAACGTACTGGTGCGGATTTAATTGCCCAGAGTGAGGGTTCCGATCCTGCCGCAGTCATCTATGATGCAGTGGCCGCTGGAAAAGCAAGAAATGCGGATATTATTCTTTGCGATACGGCAGGTCGTCTTCATAATAAAAAGAATCTGATGGAAGAACTTCGTAAGATTGACCGAATTATTGATAAGGAATATCCGGGAGCCCATCGGGAAACCTTTATTGTCCTGGATGGAACCACGGGACAGAATGCCTTAAGTCAGTTAAAAGAATTTAAGGATGTATGCGATATCACCGGTATTATCCTCACCAAGATGGACGGAACTGCCAAGGGAGGTATTGCAATTGCCATTCAATCGGAGTATGGTATACCTGTAAAGTATATCGGAGTGGGTGAACAGGTGGAAGATCTTCAGAAATTTGATTCCGAGACCTTTGTGAATGCACTTTTTTCGGTGGAACCGGAAGAAGCCTAAATATACGTAATCTATAGAAATAGGAGCTAATAAAGACATGGAAGAGTTATCTTTGGAGAAATTTGAAGAAGCTGCTGAGAAAGTTCAGGAAGTAACCTTAAAGACCAATCTGGTCTATAGTGAATTTCTTAGTAGTCAGACTGGCAATAAGGTATATTTAAAGCCAGAGAATATGCAGTACACAGGAGCTTATAAGGTTCGTGGTGCATATTATAAGATTAGTACCATGACGGAGGAGGAGCGTGCCAAGGGCTTAATTACCGCATCCGCCGGTAATCATGCACAGGGTGTAGCCTATGCTGCTAAGATTTATGGAGTTAAGGCCATTGTGGTAATGCCAACCACCACTCCATTAATGAAGGTGGAGCGTACTCGTAGCTATGGTGCAGAAGTAATTCTTTACGGAGATGTATATGATGATGCTTGTGCATATGCACTGGAGCTTGCTGCGAAGGATGGTTTAACATTTGTACATCCATTCGATGATCTGGATGTGGCTACGGGTCAGGGATCCATTGCCATGGAAATCATTAAGGAACTTCCTACTGTGGACTATATCTTAGTTCCCGTGGGTGGTGGCGGACTTGCTACCGGTGTTTCCACCCTTGCCAAATTATTAAATCCAAAGATTAAGGTCATCGCTGTGGAGCCGGAAGGAGCAGCATGTTTAACCGCTTCCTTAAAGCAGGGAAAGGTGGTAACCCTTCCTTCGGCTAGTACCATTGCGGATGGTACTGCTGTTAAGACCCCTGGTAGTAAGTTATTCCCATACCTTCAGAAGAATTTGGACGATGTAATCACCATTGAGGATGATGAGTTAATCGGTGCATTCTTAGATGTAGTGGAAAATCATAAGATGGTTGTGGAAAATTCCGGACTTCTTACCGTGGCTGCATTAAAGCACTTAAATGTAACGGGAAAGAAGGTTGTTTCCATTCTTTCCGGCGGTAATATGGATGTTATCACCATGTCCAATGTGGTTCGTCTTGGTTTGGTACAAAGAGGCCGTGTATTTACGGTATCCGTACTGCTTCCAGACCGTCCGGGCGAGTTGGTTCGTGTGGCTACCGTGATTGCTGAAAATCAGGGTAATGTTATTAAGCTGGATCATAACCAGTTCGTTAGCACTAACCGGAATGCCGCTGTGGAGCTTCGCGTGACCTTGGAGACCTTCGGTCATGATCATAAGGATAAGATTGTGAAGGCCTTAGAGGATGGCGGATATCGTCCAAGAGTGGTTAAGCCTAATTTCTAAAAAAATCATACTGGTAGAAACTGCCTTCGGGGCTCTTCCCGGAGGCTTTTTTACAAATGTTTCAGGTGTAAAGAAAAAAGTCTTGACACCCATATAGAATTAGGATATGATAGTCAAGTCGGAGTTTTATAGGATTGGGTGACGTAATGGACCGAATATTGGAACGTACCCTGTTATATGATTTCTACGGGGAGCTTTTGAAGGAGCATGCCAAGAGTATTTACGAGGATGCCCTGTTAAATGATCTTTCCTTAAGTGAGATCGCAACGGACCGGGGAATCACAAGACAGGCGGTACATGATGTAATTAAACGGTGTAATATCCAGTTAGAAGGATATGAGAATAAGCTTCATTTGGTGGAGAAGTTTGAAAAGACCAAGGAAAAAGTGGAGAGGATTCACGCTATTACCAGGGACTATCGAACCACCAAGAATACCAACCTATTGGATGAGATTACAACTTTGTCGGAGGAAATCTTAAAGGATTTCTAATTGGATTCGAAGCGGAGGATTGCATGGCATTTGACAGTTTATCAGAAAAATTCCAAAACATCTTTAAGAATCTAAAAGGCAAGGGAAAACTTTCCGAAGCCGATGTAAAGGCTGCCATGAAGGAAGTAAAGATGGCTCTGTTAGAGGCCGACGTTAACTTCAAGGTGGTAAAGCAGTTTATTAAGTCCGTGGAAGCAAGAGCTGTGGGCACGGAAGTAATGACAAGTCTTACTCCGGGACAGATGGTTATTAAGATCGTGAATGAGGAGATGGTCTCCTTAATGGGATCGGAAACCACGGAGATTGCCTTAAAGTCCGGCAATGAACTGACCGTAATTTTAATGGCAGGTCTTCAGGGTGCTGGTAAGACCACCACCACTGCAAAGATTGCCGGAAAGTTAAAAGCCAAGGGAAGAAAACCACTGTTAGTGGCCTGCGATGTATATCGTCCTGCTGCGGTGGAACAGTTAAAGATTAATGGTGAAAAGCAGGGCGTGGATGTCTTCGAAGAAGGTACCACGAAAAATCCTGTGGATATCGCAACGGACGGTATCAATTATGCGAAAGACAATCATTACAATGTGGTGATTATCGATACAGCCGGACGTCTTCATGTGGATGAAGAGATGATGGCAGAACTTCAGAAGATTAAAGAAGTTATTGGTGTGGATCAGACCATTTTGGTGGTGGATTCCATGACCGGTCAGGATGCGGTAAATGTTTCCGAAAACTTCAATGAGAAGATCGGAATCGATGGTGTAATCCTGACGAAGTTGGATGGTGATACCAGGGGCGGTGCCGCTCTTTCCATCCGTGCAGTAACCGGAAAGCCAATCCTCTATGTGGGTATGGGGGAGAAGTTATCGGATCTTGAGCAATTCTATCCGGATCGTATGGCATCTCGAATTCTTGGAATGGGAGATATCCTTTCCTTAATCGAGAAGGCAGAGTCCCAGATGGATGAGGAAAAGGCTAGAGAGATGGCCCAAAAGATGAAGAAAGCGGAGTTCGACTTTAATGATTATCTCGAACAGACCAAGCAGCTTCGTAATATGGGCGGTATTTCATCCATCCTTAGCGCACTTCCAAGCATGGGACTTCCTGGAGGAGCCATGAAGGGACTGGATGCGATCGATGAGGAGGAAGCTGAAAAGAGTATGACTCGTGTGGAGTCCATTATCTTTTCCATGACTCCGGCAGAGCGGTCCAATCCGGATTTATTAAATCCATCCCGGAAAAATCGTATTGCCAAGGGCGCCGGTGTGGATATTGCAGAAGTCAATCGCTTGGTAAAGCAGTTTGATCAGATGAAGAAGATGATGAAACAGATGCCGGGTATGTTTGGCGGTAAGAAGAAAGGGAAATTTAAGATGCCTTTCGGATTTTAATCGGTTCTAATATGAGTCATCATATTTAGATATAATTAATTTTTTTATATTTTATGGAGGTAAAATTAACATGGCAGTAAAGATTCGTTTGAAGAGATTAGGACAGAAGAAGGCTCCTTTCTATAGAATTGTTGTTGCTGATTCAAGATCCCCAAGAGATGGACGTTTCATCGAGGAGATCGGAACTTATGATCCTAACAACGATCCTAGTACTTTAAACATTGATGCTGAAGCAGCAAAGAAGTGGTTAGCAACTGGTGCTCAGCCAACAGAGACTGTTGGAAAGCTTCTTAAGATTGCTGGTATTGAAAAGTAATTATGTCTGTACTCGACGGAGGTAACAGGATGAAGGAATTAGTAGAAGTAATTGCTAAGGCCCTTGTTGAGAATCCAGACCAGGTAGTAGTTACGGAAGAGTCTGACGACAAGGAAATTACCATTACACTCAATGTAGCAGAATCCGATATGGGTAAGATCATTGGTAAGAATGGTAGAATTGCTCAGTCCATCCGCGCCGTTGTGAAAGCAGCTGCTTCTAAGGACTCAAGACATGTGAATGTTAAGATTTCCTAGAATTGGGAGGACATAACAGGAAAGAAGGCGGGATGGTTTTGCCACTCCCGCTTTTTTATTATGCAAATGTATTATTAGAGGTAGAACTTTGGATAAGAATAATATGCTTCGCGTGGGGGTTATTACCCAGACCCATGGGATTGCCGGAGAAGTGAAGATTTTCCCAACCATGGATGAGTTACAGCATTTTAAAAAATTAAAAGTGGTATATGCGGATACCAAAAGCGGATGGAAGGAATTACATATTGCATCCGTCAAGTTTTTTAAAAACCAGGTCATCTTAAAATTCCAGGAATATAAGGATATTAATGAAGTATTGACCTTAGGAAAGACAGAATTATGGATTGAACGATCCCAGGCCGTGCCATGTAAGGAGAATGAGAATTTTATTACGGATTTAATTGGCCTTAGCGTGGTATGTGATATGGCAGTGGAAGGAGTTACCAAAACCACGGACCTTGGAGAAGAACTAGGAATCTGTACCGATGTAATGCAGACAGGTGCCAATGATGTCTATGTGGTGGAACGGGAGAATGGGGAGGAAGTGTTACTTCCAGCGATCCCATCCGTGATTTTAAATGTGGATCTTACGAAGAAGGTCATGTTGATTCATCTTTTGGATGGATTAATTTAACGAATCTTTTTTTAAAGAACGAATGTAGGAATGATGAAATAAAAAGAAAGCGGTGCCATATGAACTATCATGTACTAACCTTATTTCCGGATATGATTCGGGACTGTATGAATTATAGTATTACGGGAAAAGCCATGGAGAAGGGCTTACTTTCCTTGAATTGTGTGAATATTCGGGATTATACCAGAAATAAGCATCAAAAAGTGGATGATTATATCTATGGCGGTGGTGCCGGGTTACTGATGCAGGCAGAGCCTGTGTATCTTGCCTATCGTGCTTTAGTGTCCCAGATGGGAATTACTCTTCCAGATACGGACGGAACCAAAGAAGAGGTTTATGAAGCATTTGCGAAGAAGAAAAAGCCCCGTGTGGTAATGATGACCCCGGTGGGAAAATTGTTTACCCAGAAGATGGCGGAGGATTTTTCTAAGGAAGAGGATTTAATCTTTCTTTGCGGACATTATGAGGGGATTGATGAGAGAGTGTTGGAGATGATTGTAACGGATCCTGTGTGCATTGGGGATTATGTGCTGACCGGTGGGGAACTTGCCAGCATGGTGGTGATGGATGCGGTATCCAGACTGGTTCCCGGGGTGTTACACAATGAGGAATCCGCTCAGACGGAGTCTTTTTCCGAGGATCTGTTAGAATTTCCACAGTATTCCAGACCGGAAGTCTTTATGGGGGAGGCGGTGCCACCCGTGCTTCTTTCCGGGCATCATGCCAATGTGGAGCAGTGGAGAAGGGAAGAGTCCCTAAAGCGTACGAAGAAGTATCGTCCGGATCTTTTAGAAAAAGCAAGCTTAACAAGGAAGGATGAATTGTTTCTGGCACAGGTGGAAAAAAACTCTCCATTGTGATAAAATAATCCTAATATTGAGATTCTCTTGGGAAGACGCGAGGGGGAAAGGGAGTTCATTGCATGGTTATTACTTATGTATATCAATTTGATGTAGCTGCGATCATCGCCATGGCTTTACTGATCTTTCTTTGCCGGATTCACCGTAATTATGTGACCCGGGGCTATAAATTATTTATGGCCTTAAATTATGCTACGATTATTTCTGCTTTAACGGATCTTGCTACCATCTTTGTGTTGGATTATCCGTTGGATTATTCTCGATTCTATATTTATTTTATTAATATTCTTTATTATCTTTCCTTTAATATTATGGGACCGTTATTCTATCTGTATATGGATGATCATACCAGAATCCCGGGGATGAAGAAGATTTCCCTCTGGCTTGGATATGGTTATTTGGCGATTGTGGTGGCTCTGATCGTAACCACCCCATGGACCCATTTTGTCTTTTACTTTGATGAACTGGGTGGATATCATCATGGAAGTCTCATCTGGTTATTGTATGCCGTTCCTTTGACCTTAGTGTCCATAGGACTGGTGATGATGCAGATGACCCGGTACAAATTCAACCAATACCAGGTATTGGCCTGTGTGATTTATTTTATCGCCATGATCCTATGCCTGTTAGTACAGATTCGCTTCCCTAAGTTGTTATTAAATTCCTTTGGTTGTTCCTTAGTGATGTACTTTGTGTATGCGGCCTTTGAAAATCCCGCCTATTTTTGTTATAAGAGTACCAACTGTCTGAATCGGGAAGCCTTTATGGATACCATTCATAATTATCATCTTACCCATGAAAGCTTTACGGTGACTGCCTTTAATATTCAGGATTTTGACTATCTGCAGTCCGCGATTGGCAATGTGCGAATGGGCAACTGCATGGAGCGTATTGCGGAGGGGATGAGTTCCCAATATAAGCAAATGACCTATGTGATTTCTCATGACACATTTGCAGTGATTACCTTAGAAGAGGGCATGGCGCCAACGGTGGAATATGATATCCGGGAATTGTTAAAAATCCCCATGGTATTAGATAATTCCAGTGTTTATATTCGTCCGATCATCTGTAGTATTAAATTTGATTCTCTTTCCTTTGGCTCTGCGGAAGTGGAAGAAATCATTCATTACCACTTAAATCATCCAAACCACAGTCATGATGTGGAAGAATTGATCCGGGATGCCATGAACGAGAAGCAAATGCGTGAGCGCCTCCTATATACCATTCGCGAGTCCATTGAGAAGGCGTCTTTTGAAGTGTTCTATCAACCCATCTATAATGTGGCTTTGGACCGTTATACCAGTGCGGAGGCCTTGGTGCGAATGAAGGATGACCGGGGGAAATACATTACGCCGGAGTTATTTATTCCCATTGCGGAAAAATACGGTTATGTGGAAACCATTGGAGATATGGTTTTAGAGAAGGTGTGCCAGTTCATTGCCCAGGAAGGCTGTATGAGTATGGGAGTGGAGTATATTGAAGTGAATCTCTCCCCGGTACAGTGTATGGATGCTAATCTGGCGGAGCATGTAAAGTCCATTCTCAACAAATATAAGGTGGATCCAAAATACTTAAATCTTGAGATTACCGAAACGGCCCAGATTGAAAATTCCAATACGATTTTACAAAATCTTCTGGAATTAAAGGAATTGGGTATGAATTTTTCCATTGATGATTATGGTTCCGGATTTGCTTCCGCGGATTATCTCATTAAGCTTCCCGTATCCATTGTAAAGATTGATAAGGGAATTTTATGGAATGCCATGGTGGATGATCAGGCCATGATTGTCTTAGAGAATACCATGCGTATGATCAAGGAACTTCATCAAGAGATTGTGGTGGAAGGCGTGGAAAGCCGGGAAATGATGAATGTATTAAAGCGCAATCAGTGTGATTTTATGCAGGGATTTTTATTCTCCGAGCCAATTTCCGAGGATGAATTTATTCGCTTTTTACAGCTAAATAATCCATAAAGGGAATTGCACTTGAATTTTTAAGGTACAGACGATATAATGGATGTAATCTATGTACACACCAGAGGAGGCATTGCAATGATAGAGGCAACTAGCTGTGGCGGTGTGGTTATTTTTCGTGGAAAGATCCTCGTACTGTACAAAAGTTATCGCAATAAGTACGATGGATGGGTTCTTCCCAAAGGAACGGTAGAAGAGGGAGAAACTCATGAGGAAACAGCTCTTCGTGAAGTGAAAGAAGAGTCCGGTGCAACAGCACAGATTATCAGATATGTTGGAAAGAGTTCCTATACCTTTACAACACCAACGGATACAGTGGATAAAAGTGTTCATTGGTATTTGATGGCATCCAACAACTATGATAGTGTTCCTCAGAAAGAAGAATATTTCGTGGATTCTGGATATTATAAGTTCCATGAAGCATATCATTTGTTACGTTATTCCAATGAGAAGGCGATTTTGGAACAAGCTTATGATGAATATCTAGAACTCAAGAAGAATAATCTATGGCCGTATGGAAGAAGAGGGTAATTACCCTCTTCTTTTTCTATCTATTGGATTTCTGGGGTTAGTTCCAGCATTTTTTGGTGGAATCGATGAATCGATAAAAAATAGTCCTTGCGTAAATTCTTCCCCTATGGTAATATTAATTTTGCTTGCGGAAGTGGCGGAATGGCAGACGCATCAGACTCAAAATCTGACGGTGGCAACATCGTGTGGGTTCAACTCCCATCTTCCGCACTTATCTTATAAGTTTTCAGAGCACTTATAAATAAGTGTAATTCTTATGAAACAATCGTTTCAAGATTTCAATGTTTAATCGAATCATACAATATGATAAGTTACATGATCTTACGCTATTTATTTCGCGTAGATGATTCCATTGGTCTTTCTTTGTCTTTAGAAGAGAGTTTTGGATGTATGTTTTTAGAAAGTAGTATGGAGCTATTTTTCCTATGGTTTTATGCTCCTAAGAAACTTTCCATGCTATGTTTAATTTTGGGTTTATCCATCTATTATTCCATCAGTCTTGTGATGGATTGTCGTCTGGGACTTTTATATTCCCTGTCCCATCCCCTTATGGCTTTCTTCATCTTCCTGTTCTTATCCTGGAAGGTGCAAAATGGTGGAACCTTGGATGCCACCTTTCTTCCCCATCTTTTATGGGCATTTTTCGTAATTGAATGCTGTTATCGCCTCCATGCCTATGGGGGAGGGGATCGGGGATTTTTAATGATCCTCTATCTGATGGATTTAACCCTGTATTCTAGCCGGGTCAGTATCTTCTTATTACTTGCCACGATTCTAGGAAGTGAAGGGTGGTATGCAATCCGAAGGAAGCACCGAAACTCTTTTTTGACAGCCTATACGCCCTATTTATTCATCGTACATCTACTGTTACTACTGGCAGTAAGAATTATTTTAGGAAAAGGAGGATGAGATATGTTTCAAACTTTAGCATTTCATAAAGAAGAAGGAAGGGGAAGTAGAGATCGGGATTTGAAGGAAAAAGTCAGGGAAGAATCGGATTATTCTAAGAATTACGTTCGTAGCCTCATGCTTCAGGTGGTACATGGTATGAAGGAACCCACCATGAATATTCGGGAGGGGGAGAAGGAAGAGGAGGGAAGACATCGGATTTTAAAGAAAGCTCTTTCCCTCTTTAAGACCCTATATCCCGATGTAGATGGGACATTAAAGGTGTTAGTGATGGAGGAGTTAGAACATTATCTATGGGGATATTACGTATTGGATGATCTGATTAATGATCCGGAAGTATCGGATATTCGCGTACTTCATGATCAATACATCCGCTATAAGAAGAAGGGGCGAAGGTATTTGTCTGAGGATCATTTTATTGATGCCAATGACTATCAAAATTATGTCTCTTTACTTGCTCTACGAAATAAAAAATCCTTAAGTGATGTGAATGCCATTACTTATTTTACGGATACTTCCAATCCGAAATTCATTCTACGGTGCAATATCTGCACCAATCTGGTGGCGGCGGGGGAATCCCCCATTCTTACCATTCGAAAAATTCCTAAAGAAAAATATACCTTAGAAGATTTAATTCGCCAGGGAATGCTCACTCCCCAGGTGGCAAGCTATCTGGTACAGAAAGTGGAAAGTGCCAGCGGCATCTTATTTACCGGAAAAGGGGCTTCTGGAAAAACCACCCTGATGAATACCCTTTTAGAATATATTCCCGATGAGAAAAGTGCAGTGGTGATTCAGGAAAGTGATGAATTATTTATTCGCAGTAAGGATACCCCCAGGGGAAAAGTACCGGGAAAGGATATCGCCTTTCTTCATACGATTTCCTATCATGGGGAATCCAAGGTGGAATATGATCTTTCAGATCTTGCCAGGAATGGACTTCGCATGGATTTAGATTATTACATCATCGGAGAAATTAAAGGGCCGGAGGCGGAAGGTTTTTCCATGGCTTCTTTTACCGGTCATCAATGTTGGGCCACCGTTCATGGAATGAATTCCTATGAAGCCATGAATAAGCTTGCGGATTATATTAAACAGGCCACGGGATATGAATTTGAAGACTGTCTGAGAAAGTTAATTGGAATGGAAGTGGTGGTGTTTATGAAGGATTTTAAAGTGGCAGAAATTACAGAGATCTGTGGTTTTATGGAAGAACAGAAGGATTTAAAGAAACGTCTGATTTATCAGGATGGTGTTTGGTATGAATCGTATGGGAGGATGGAATGAAGAAGCAAAAGCCAAAATCAAAGAGACAACAAAAATTAAAACCAAAGCAGAATACAAAATCAAACCTAAAGATGATTGGAAGAAGATATGGGAATAAGAAGGCCTTAGAAGCGCAGATGTTAATGTTTATCAATCTCATCGATAGCTTTTCCGGGTTGGAGGATGATTTGATTCATATTTTGGACCGGGTCAATCAATATTTAAAGGATCCACTTCATGGAATCTTAGAAGAGTTTATGTTGGAAGCAAGACTTGGAGGAAATTCGGACGAAGCCTATGAAACCCTTCTACATCGCCTTTCTCATACGAAGCTTTTTGATGTGATCCAGGCATTAAAGATTTGCTCGGAACATGACTGTAATTATGGGGAAGTGATTGGGGACCTGCGAGAGAGTGTGGAAGAATACCTTTCTTCGAAGCATACCTGCATGGCCATTGTGAATAGTGCCAGGGTGGATGTATTGGCCCTGGGACTTGGAGGAGGGTTAGTCATCTATATGCTAAATGACTTTTTAAGTAAGCCCCTATGGGAAACCTTGACTTCTTCCTATATTGGCTGGGGGATTCTTGGATATTGTGCCCTTATGATTGGAATTACCATCGTTACAGTATTTGTCAAGGAGGAGTGGTAATGAACATGGGTAGGAAGAAGGGGAGGATTGGTGGAAATGACGTTTTAAAGGAGGTGTTGGAATGGAAGAGCGCGTGGAACATTTTTTAAAGGCCAAGGGTTGCGAATATTTGCTTGGCTTTGTGCCAAGTACCATGGGGTATGTACTTTTTTGCGGAATCAGTGCTGCATTATTGGTAAGTTTTGTGGTGATTTTTGGAGGAAGTATGCCCCTTACCTTACTTAGTTTTGTCGGTGGACTTTTCTTTCCCCATCTAGTATTAAGACTTTCCGATGCTTCGGATAATGATGCCATGTTACGGGACTTACAGAAGCTTTTCGAGATGCTAAAGATCGAAATTCATGCAGGAGTGTTTGTGGTGGATGCCTTAGAAGAGTGCAGTCACTATATCACGCATAAAAGATTAAAACAGGGAGTGGAGGAACTTCTTTCAGAAATCTATGCCTGTAAGGATGTGAAGGAGGTTTTGGATGATTTTGGGGAGAAATTTGATAATCCCCATATTGATGCTCTGGTGATCATTTTAAAGCAGTCCTTAGAAAGTGGATATATGGTGAATCAATTAGAGGCAGCATTTGAACAGGTAAAGGATGTGGAACGAGCGATTCATATCAAACTAGAACATCGTTGTGAACGCAAGGTGGCACTCATTCAGGTGTTTTTTATGTTAGGAATTCTAGCCATTGCAATTTTTTGTTCCCTGATGGAATTTCAGGGTGTCTTTGCTGGTTGGGAGTAAGGAAGGAATACTATCAGGGAAGGGATGGATGGAGGCATTCATATTTTTCCTGTTAGGATAAATATTTTTTAAAGGAGGTGACCCCTATGAAGGAGAGCATGAAAGAATTAATGCTCAGAAAAAATCATGGAGGAAAGGAGGTTTTGGTTGAAGTGCTCTTAATTGTCATTGCACTGTCCATGGTAATGCTATTTAAAACCCAGATTGTGGGAATGGCGGAGAATGTATTTGAATATTGTAATACATTCATTGCCAGTAATTTTAATGCAGAAACCATGAGTCCTTCTGCATCGACAGCCACGGGTTGTATTCTGTGGTTTTAGGCACGAAAAATGCGTATGAAAAAACTTCAATTATTCTTTCGAAAAGAAGAAGGAAGTCATGGGGCTTTAGATCTTTTCCCACTAGTGTTTTTAGTGGTATTAACTGCCCTGATCTTTCTTCAAAGTATGTACTGGTTACAGTATTGTAACCGGTTAAATGGGTTGGAAAACTTATCCCAGAAACTTCTTCTAAAGATGTCCTCCACGGATGGATTAACCCGGGAGGATCAACAGGAGTTTCTAAAAGAAGCCAGTGCTCTGGGACTGGATATTTCCCAGATGGATTTTACTGGTACCACTTGGGAGGATCCAGGAATTTCCTATGGAGATCCCTTATATCTAGTGATTCGTGCACAGATTCCCTGGGAGGGAATCACACTTTTCAAGGAGAATCCTGCAGGAAAGCTGCGGTATTGTTCCACGGTGGAAATTTGTAAAAGTGCACTGGCACTTACATGAGGGCCTTGGATAACCATGGCAAAGTGCAGTATGGATTGATTTTTCTATGTCTGGGCATGATTAGTTTTGTGTCCGCAATGCTCCTTGACAATCGAATAGTGATGAATATGTATGAGGTACTGCATGATACCATGGAAGCTTCTGAAATTATGGGAATTACTCCCGATTATGATGCCATCATTCAATCCATGAGTTTAGTGGAAGATGAGGATGGAGTGGATTTTGAGAAGATGTTTCAGGAAGCAAGTCTTATGATTCGCCCTGAGATTACCAAAGAGCGGATGGAACATTTGCTCCTAGATAATATGCATGAGAAATTCCCTAATTCTCTCAAGCACCTTGAAATCGCTGAATGCATCGTCTATCCACAAGCTACTGGGGAAAAAAGCCCCAATGGGGTTTTGATAAACGCCCCCGGCGTATATGTGAAGGTGGAATTAGAAATTCAGGGAATGATTTTTTTAAGGCGGCGGGTAAGCCTTGCAAAAACCGTGCTACTTACCCAAAAGTAAGTGAAAAAAAGCGCATTTTGTAGTAGAATAAAGAAAGTGTGTATTTTATGAAAAAATGAGGTTTGAACATGGCAAAATTACTCTTAATCGATGGACATAGTATTTTAAATCGTGCTTTTTATGGTCTTCCGGATCTTACCAATTCGGAAGGATTGCATACCAATGCGGTATATGGATTTATTAACATCATGTTAAAAATCTTAGAGGAAGAGAAAGCGGATTATCTTACGGTGGCATTTGACCGCAAGGAACCTACCTTCCGACATCAGATGTATACGGCTTATAAAGGAACCCGTAAACCAATGCCAGCAGAGTTACATGAACAAGTTCCCCTCATGAAGGATGTATTACGAGCAATGGGGATTCGAGTGATAGAGATGCCTGGGTATGAGGCGGATGATTTGTTGGGAACTTTAGCTGGCATGGGAGAACGGGAAGGAATGGATGTTACCATTCTTTCCGGGGACCGGGATCTGTTACAGCTTGCGACTGAGAAGGTATTAATTCGTATTCCAAAGACCAAGAAGACCGGTACCGAGATTGAAAATTATTATGCGAAGGATGTACTTGCTACTTATGGCGTTACTCCTAAAGAATTTATTGATCTTAAGGCGCTGATGGGAGATACGGCGGATAATATTCCTGGTGCACCGGGCATTGGAGAAAAGACTGCTACTGCCATTATTACCACCTATCATTCCGTGGAAGGAGTCTATGAGCATTTGGAGGAAGTAAAGCCACCAAAGGCCAATAAGTCCTTAACGGAAAATCGTGAAATTGTGGAATTAAGTAAGCGCTTAGCTACCATTCATACGGATGCACCGGTGGAATATGATTTTCAAGAGGCGAAGGTAGAGAATATTTTTACCAAGGAAGCCTATGATCTATTTAAGCGACTGGAATTAAAAAGTATCTTAAAGCATTTTGAAAAGGATGTAACCAAGTCCACGGATGTGGATGCACTGCGAAATTCGGTGACAGTTCTTACGGATTTTCAGGAGGTGCTTTCTTATCTTGACAAGCTTTCCGGTCAAGTGGGTATTTCCCTGTATCAATTAGAGGATGGCAGGGAAGGCGTGATTGTTTCTACGCCGGAGGGATTAACGGATCTTCCATGTTGCAATTTTGTAACCATGGATGTGATTGCGTCCTCCCTACGGGAACGATTGGACGATCTGACTTTACTATGCTTACAGGGAAAGAAACTGCTTTTGTTATGGAAGAATTCTTTATTAAACAAGGAACTTTCCCATGTGAAGGATCTTGGAATTGCAGCCTATCTTTTGAATCCATTAAAGGATACCTATTCCTATGATGATCTTGCCAGGGATTATCTGCAAGAAATCATTCCTTCCATGGCGGAATTAAAGAAGAATGCGCCTGATACCTATCTTTATGATGTGGCGTGGTTATCCGCTCATTATGCCAGACTTTCCTATGGAGCGATTTTAGAAGAATTAGAAAAGACTTCTATGAAGTCCCTCTATGAAGACATTGAAATGCCACTGGTTGCAGTGTTATTAGAGATGGAACAGGCGGGGATGAAGGTTCAAAAAGACGAATTAGAAGCCTATGGAAAGCGATTAGAAGAACGGATTTTAACCCTGGAAGAAGAAATCATTGGTTATGCTGGGGAGTCCTTTAATTTAAATTCTCCGAAGCAGCTTGGAGAAATCCTTTTTGAGAAAATGGGACTGCAGGGTGGAAAGAAGACCAAGACCGGATATTCTACATCTGCGGAAGCATTGGAAAAGATCAAGAATGATCATCCAATCATTCCTGCGATTTTGGAATATCGTCAGCTTGCAAAATTAAAGTCCACCTATGCGGATGGATTAGCTTCCTTTATTGGGGAGGATGGACGAATCCACAGTACCTTCCAGCAGACCATTACAGCTACGGGACGAATCAGCTCTACGGATCCGAATCTTCAAAATATTCCGGTTCGTATGGAATTAGGAAGACAGATCCGTAAATGCTTTATTCCAGAAGAGGACTATGTCTATGTGGATGCAGATTATTCCCAGATTGAGCTTAGGCTTTTGGCACATTTGTCCGGGGACAAGAATTTAATTGAGGCTTACAATACGGCTTCGGATATTCATGCCATCACTGCAAGTAAGGTCTTTGGCGTTCCGCTAGAAAAAGTGGATTCCAACCTTCGTCGCAATGCGAAGGCCGTAAACTTTGGTATTGTCTATGGTATTAGCGCTTTTGGACTAAGTCAGGATCTGAATGTTTCCAGAAAGGAAGCTCAGGATTTTATTACTCAGTATTTTGAAACCTTCCCCGGCATTCAGGGATATTTAAAAGGGCTTGTGGAAGAAGGAAAGAAGCAGGGTTATGTTACCACCATGTATGGAAGACGGCGCCCAATTCCTGAACTTTCTTCAAGTAATTTTATGCAGCGCTCCTTTGGAGAACGCATTGCCATGAATTCTCCGATTCAGGGTACGGCTGCGGATTTAATGAAAAAGGCCATGATTTCCGTATTCTATGCCTTAAAAGAAAAGAATTTGCGTGCCCGCATTGTGCTTCAGGTACATGATGAATTGATGATTGAAACCCATAAGGAGGATGCCCAGGCTGTAGCCAAGGTACTTCGGGAATGCATGCAATCCGTGGATCAGTTATCCGTTCCCCTGGAAGTGGATATGCACACGGCTAAGGATTGGTATGATGCCAAGTAGAGGAAGAAAAAGATGAAAGTAATCGGAATTACTGGTGGCGTGGGCTGTGGGAAATCCACAGTCCTCGACTATCTTGAAAAACATTATCCCTGTGCCATTGTGCGAAGTGATGATGTGGGAAAACGGGTGATGGAGCCCGGTAACAAATGTTTTGAAGAGGTGGTACTCATCTTTGGGGATGATATTTTGACCCCGGAGGGGGAAATTGATCGGCCAAAGCTTGCCTCCATCGTATTTCAGGATCCGAAAAAGCGCATGGTGTTAAATAGTATTGTGCATCCGGCAGTTCGGGATGAAATCATTGCGGATTTAACTAAGAAGCGGATTGAAGGACGGGTGGAGTACTATTTTCTTGAAACGGCCATTCTGTATGAAGTGCATTATGATACCTTCTGTGATGAGGTATGGTATATCTATGCGGATGAAGCTTCTCGCAGGGAAAGATTGCAAAAACAGCGTGGTTACAGCAATGAGCGAATGACGGATATGATGGCTTCCCAACAGTCGGAAGAATTTTTTAAAAGTCATGCCGATCATGTGATTGATAATAGCCAAAGCCTTGAAGAGACGGCGAAACAACTGAGATTGTTATTGGCATAACAATCAAAATGTGGTATTCTTAAATGTACGGGAAATACTATATATTCTAAATGCAGGGGGTAATCATGGCTACGAAGAATTCCAAGCAAGATTTCGTATTTGGCCTTGATATCGGTACCAGAAATGTGGTTGGTATCGTTGGCTTATTAGAACATAATAAATTCAAAATTGTTGGTATGGCCCAGAAGGAGCATGATACCCGCGCTATGATGGATGGTCAGATTCATGACATCTATAAGGTGGGGGATACCATTCGTTATGTGAAGCAGCAATTAGAACGTCAGATTGAATGCGAACTGACGGAAGTATGTATTGCAGCCGCAGGTCGTGTTTTAAAGACGGTGGATGTACATGAAGAGATGGAAGTTGGTTCCGATGTGCGAATTGGTGATGAGGAAATCTATTCCTTAAATATGCTTGGAGTGGAGAAGGCTCATGGAATCATTAATAATGGCGCTGCGGAGATTAAGTTTTATTGCGTAGGAAATACTCCTACCAAATATTATTTAAATGGTTATGAAATTACTTCCTTAGAAGGTCATAAGGCGGATAAGATCGGTGTGGATCTCATTGCCACCTTCTTACCGGAAGAAGTTGTGGATGGTCTGTATGAGGCAGTATCCTATGCGGGCCTGAATGTGGCCAATCTGACCTTGGAGCCTATTGCAGCCATCAATGTTGCAATTCCAGTACAGTATCGTTTGTTAAATATTGCCCTGATCGATGTGGGAGCCGGTACTTCGGATATCTGTATTACCAAGGATGGAAGCGTTGCCTCCTATGGTATGATTCCTTCCGCAGGTGATGAGATTACGGAAGTGGTTGCCAAAAAGTATCTGGTGGATTTTAATACCGCAGAGAAGATTAAACTTGGGGCTTCCAAAAAGAAGGGATTTGTAAGTTTTAAGGATATTATGGGACTTAGTCAAAAGGTGGATGTGGCAGAAATCCGTTCCACTGTGGACTCCATTGTATCTCGAATCTGTAAGGATACGGCGGACCGGATCCTTGAATTGAATGGTGGAAAGCCTGTAAGTGCAGTATTTGTCGTTGGTGGCGGTGGAAAGATTCCGGATTATACGGTAAAACTTGCCAAAGATTTAAAAATCCCTACAGAACGCGTGGCTCTTCGTGGAGAAGAAGTGATGGGGGATATTGATTTTTCAGATACTGCTTTTAGCAAGGATTCCTTATATGTTACTCCTGTGGGTATCTGTATGACTTACTATTCCCAGAAGAATAGCTTTGTCTTTGTGACGGTGAATGGTAGTCGTCTGAAGATGTATGATAACAATCATCTGACGGTTGTGGATGCTTTATTACAGGCAGGATTTCCCAATGATGACCTATTCCCAAAGCGTGGCGAAGGACTTTCCTTTACCGTGAACGGAAAGCATCGTATGGCTCGCGGTAGTAGTGGAGAAGCGGCGGTGATTCGTGTCAATGGAAAAGAAGCGAATATGAATGCTTCCATTGATAAGAATGATCAGATTGAAGTAATTCCATCCACCCGTGGTGCGAATGCAGTGATGACCGTGGGACAGTTGGAAGAATTCCAGTCCGTGGTACGCTTTATGGTGAATGGTAAAGAAGTGGAATGTCCAAAATTTGCCTATGTGAATGGCACATTACAGTCGGAATTCTATGAGATTTCCTCCGGGGATGATATTTCCATGGAGAATTTCTATACGGTGAAGCAGTTATTTGAATTTTTAGATATTGATCTTACGCATTTAGATGTCTATGTGAATAATGTACTTTCCTCCCTGGATGATAAGGTATATGAGAATTTCACGGTGGATACCAGGGATTATCATGTGGATAGCGAGGATGATACTTATTTAGCGGACCGGGACGAGAAAGTGAACGAAGAAATGAAGAAGGAAAGTACGGATCATGAAAGTAAGAAGCATGAAAGTACGGATTCGGTGGAAGATACCGGTGCTATGGAGAAAGTACTTTCGAAGGATGTACATATCCTTGTTAATTCCACCAGTGTTACCTTAACCGGAAAAGCTTCGTATATCTTTGTGGATGTCTTTTTAGTATATGATTTTGATCTTTCTACACCGAAGGGGGATATTACATTAACCCGCAATGGTGTGAAGGTTTCCCAGACGGAGCCGATTATGGAAGGCGATGTATTAACCATTACCTGGGAATAGATAGAAGTAGAGGTAGTTTTATGAGAATGATGTGTATTGCCAGTGGTAGTAGCGGCAATTGTACCTATATTGGTTCGGATCATACCCATATTTTAGTGGATGATGGAATCAGTATGAAACGGGTGAAAGAGGGATTAAATCAGTTGGAATTGGATCCAAGTGATTTATCCGGGATCTTTATTACCCATGAACATTCGGATCATATTAGTGGGCTTAGAGCCCTATTAAAAAAATATCAGATCCCTGTATATGCTACAGCTGGAACCATCGCAGGAATTTTAAATTCTCCCAAGATTGATGAAGTGGATCCTGCATTATTTAATGTTATTGCCAGAGAGTCCAATACTCCGGTGGGAGATTTAGAAGTACAGTCCTTTCGAATTTATCATGATGCCAATGAACCATGTGCCTATACCGTATCCGATGGATGCAAGAAGGCCGGAGTACTAACGGATCTTGGACATTATGATGATTATATTATTCAACATATGAAAGGTGTGAATTCCCTGGTTTTGGAATCCAATCATGATGTTCATATGGTGGAAGTTGGTCCCTATCCATATTATTTAAAGCAACGGATTTTAGGGGCGAATGGACATTTGTCCAATGAAAGCAGTGGAAAGCTACTAGATCAGTTATTGCATCCGGATCTTTCCCATATCTTTTTAGGACATCTAAGTGCCCATAATAATTATGAGGATTTAGCCTTTGAAACAGTTCGCTTAGAAGTCAATCAAAGTGAAAGCGAATATAAGGCGGAGGATTTTCGAATTCAGGTGGCAAGACCGGATACTCCCATTGCTGCAGTGTCATTTTAACATTTTAGGGAGTGGAAAGCATAGGAGGATCATATGAAAAAGACGATTATTACTGTAGTTGGTAAGGATACTGTGGGCATTATTGCCAAGGTATGTACCTATTTAGCAGAAAGCAAAATCAATATCGAGGATATTTCCCAGACCATCGTATCTGGATATTTTAATATGATGATGATTGTGGATCTTAATCAGAGCACCAAGTCCTTTGATGATATTAGTGCAGAGTTAGAAGCATTAGGAAAAGAAATTGGCGTTATTATTAAAGCACAGCGAGAAGAAATTTTCGATATGATGCATCGAATCTAAGTGAGGTTTGTTCCATGATTAATATGTTTGAGGTCGCTGAGACCAATCAGATGATTGAAAAAGAGAATCTGGATGTTCGTACCATTACCATGGGTATTAGCCTATTGGATTGTGCGGATCAGAGTCTGGAAGTGACAAAGGAAAAGATTTATCAAAAGATTACCCATTATGCCAAGGATTTAGTATCCACGGGGGAGGAGATTTCCAAGGAATTTGGAATTCCGATTGTGAATAAGAGAATTAGTATAACTCCGATTTCCTTAGTGGGTGCTACTTGTTGTAAGACTTCCGATGATTATGTGGAGATTGCGAAGGTTTTAGACCGGGCAGCCCATGATGTGGGAATTAATTTCCTAGGTGGTTATTCCGCCCTGGTAAGTAAGGGAATGACTCCAAGTGATGAATTATTAATTCGTTCCATTCCGAAGGCATTAAAAGAAACCGAATTAATCTGTTCTTCCGTGAATATTGGTTCTACCAAGACCGGTATTAATATGGATGCCGTTCGTCTTATGGGGGATATTATTAAAGAAACTGCAGAACTTACCAAGGAGAATGATTCTTTGGGATGTGCTAAATTGGTGGTTCTATGTAATGCTCCGGATGATAATCCATTCATGGCCGGTGCCTTCCATGGTGTTACGGAAGCGGATGCCATTATTAATGTGGGTGTCAGCGGACCGGGTGTTGTAAAATACGCTTTGGAACAGGTCCGTGGCAAGAATTTCGAAGTATTATGTGAAACCATTAAAAAGACTGCTTTTAAGATTACAAGAGTGGGACAGCTTGTGGCTCAGGAAGCTTCTGCAAGACTTCATGTGCCATTTGGTATTATTGATTTATCCTTAGCGCCTACCCCAGCCATTGGGGATAGTGTGGCAGATATTTTACATGAAATTGGTGTGGAACATGCCGGTGCCCCTGGTACCACTGCTGCCTTAGCCCTATTAAATGATCAGGTAAAGAAGGGCGGCGTTATGGCTTCTTCCTATGTGGGTGGCCTTTCCGGTGCGTTTATTCCTGTTTCAGAAGATCAGGGTATGATTGATGCAGTAGTGGCCGGTGCTTTAACCATTGAGAAATTAGAGGCTATGACCTGTGTATGTTCCGTTGGTTTGGATATGATTGCCATTCCAGGAGATACCAAGGCAACCACGATTGCAGGAATTATTGCGGATGAGGCTGCGATTGGTATGATCAATCAGAAGACCACAGCCGTTCGTATTATTCCTGTTATTGGAAAATCCGTGGGAGATACGGTGGAATTTGGTGGATTACTAGGATATGCACCTGTAATGCCTGTCAATTCCTTTGATTGTAGTAATTTTGTGGATCGTGGTGGTAGAATTCCTGCCCCAATCCATAGTTTTAAAAATTAAATCATTTTTTGAGGAAGATGGAAAGAAGAGGAGTTAGTAGGATGTCATTTTCATTTAACAAGAAATTACCGGTTCCTAAGGAAATTAAAGAGGAATATCCGGTACCAGAATCATTGATGGCGGTAAAGAAGGTACGTGATCAGGAGATTGCCGATATCTTTACTGGTAAAAGCGATAAGTTCTTAGCAATTATTGGTCCATGTTCTGCAGATAATGAAGCTTCGGTAATGGATTATTGTGAGCGTTTAGCCAGGGTTCAGGAAAAGATTAAGGACCGGGTAATTATTATTCCTAGAATTTATACCAATAAGCCTCGTACCACGGGAGAAGGATATAAGGGAATGTTGCATCAACCAGATCCAACGGCACCATCCGATCTTTTTGCAGGTCTTGTGGCCATTCGTAAGATGCATATTGATATTGCAGCCGCTACGGGACTTACTGCAGCGGATGAGATGTTATATCCAGAAAATCATTGGTATTTGGATGATGTGTTATCCTATGTAGCGATTGGAGCTCGTTCCGTAGAAGATCAGCAGCATCGATTAACTGCTTCTGGAATTTCCGTTCCATGTGGAATGAAGAATCCTACTTCCGGAACTTTATCCGTTATGTTTAATTCGATTCATGCAGCACAGTTATCCCATAACTTTATTTATCGTGGTTGGGATGTTACCACCACAGGAAATGAGTATGCCCATGCAATTTTGCGTGGTTCTGTAACCAAGCATGGACAGGTTCTTCCAAATTATCATTTTGAAGATATGGAATTAGTCTTAAAGATGTATGAAGAACAGCAGTTAAAGAATCCTGCAGTGATCGTGGATACCAATCATTGTAATTCCGGTAAGCGTTTTGAACAGCAACCAAGAATTGTGAGCGAAATTCTTCATAGCCGTAAGTATTCCCCAGCAATCAAGAATCTGGTGAAGGGCGTGATGATTGAAAGCTATATCGAAGAGGGCGCACAGAAGGTGGGAGATCAGGTATATGGTAAGTCCATTACGGATCCATGCCTTGGTTGGGAAGCTTCCGAGCGCTTATTATTAGATATGGCAGAACGAGCATAAGTTGAGGAACATACATGGTAATTGTGAAGATCGGGGATGGCCTCGGAAATCAGATGTATAATTACGCTTGTGGTTATGCAGCTGCAAAAAAGAATCAAGATACGCTTCGATTAGATATTTCCGAATGTGATAATTCTCCCATTCGGGATTATCAATTAGAGGAAGTGTTTCAGATTGACTGTAAAGATACCATATCCCTTTCGAATCGCACCATCTTTCATAAAATCTGGAAAAGGTTATGGCGGGATCTTTTGCATCATGTAATCTATGAAAATAAGAATTACGTATTCTTATATGATGAAAGAGTGTATCGCAAGAAATTCTTAAGAAATATTTATCTTTATGGATGGTGGCAGAATTATCAGTTTTTTGATTTTTGCCGAGAGGATATTATTCGACAATTTCAATGTGGCTATGAGCAAAGTGAAGAAGTGAAAGCTTTGGAAGCTTCTTTGGAATCCACGGAAAGCTGTGCGATTCATATTCGTGGCGGGGATATTATTGGACCTGCCAGTGAATATTTTAAAAAAGCCTTAACAATGATGCAAAAACTTCATCCCAAGGCCACCTATTATGTATTTACCAATGATCCTGCCAAAGCGGCGGAATGCATGAAGGAATGGAATCCTTCCATGCCAGTAAAGATTATTAGTGAACTAGGAAGTTTTAGTGATGTGGATGAGTTCTTTTTAATGCGGCATTGCAGGCATCAGATTATTTCCAACAGTACTTTTAGTTGGTGGGCGGCCTATTTAAATGCCTATGAGAAGAAGGAAATCATTGCACCATATATTAGTAATGCTTCAAGTAACATTTATCCGGAAGGATGGACGGTAATATAATGGCACATGTATATATGATTGGGCAAAAAGTAGATTATGCGAATAATGGCGGAAGTAAAGCCATGCAGGATGTGTATCAGGTCTTTTCCAGGATTGGAATCCGCTTCATTCCTGGGGTTCCCAAGGCTGCACCCAAGGTTTTCAAAGCCTTTGATCTAATCACCCTGTGTTGGTATTTTCTTTTTATCCTTCGAAAGGAAGATTATCTTCTTTTTATTTTCCCGGATAATGAACTGAAACTTCGCTTTGTCTATGGATTAGCCAAGATGAAAAAAGTGAAAGTCATCTGCTTTATTAATGATGTGAATTCCATCCGGGATGGACATTTTGATGATCCGGCCACCAGCGCCTTGATTCGCAAGGAGATGGAGTTAATCGGACGAGCAGATATTATTCTTGCTCCGAATAAGGGCGCAGAGGCTTTCTATCGTTCCCAGGGCATCCGTAGTCGCATTGTGAACGTGGGTTGTTGGGATTATCTTTTAGAAGTGGAGAAAAAGCCAAAATTAACGATTTTAGACCCTACCAGCTTTGTTCCCATTGCTTTTGCAGGAAATCTGGATAAAGCCCCATTTGTTCATCACTTAGAAGACATTAAAGAATTGGAACGAATTCGTTTTGAATTATGGGGAAAATCCTCCCAGGGAGTGATGCGTACGGAGCATGTGATTTACCATGAGGTATTAACTCCAAGGGAACTGATTGATAAAGTCAGTGAATGTTATTTTGGCCTGGTATGGGACGGCACTGGGGTTCACGCCTGCAGTGGTGGTTTGGGCGAATATTTAAAATATAACAATTCGCACAAATGTGGTCTATACCTTGCTGCGGGATTACCGGTATTCGTATGGAGCCAGTCCGGTTTAAGTTATTTTGTGAAAGAAACGGGCTGTGGATATACCATCGATTCACTGGATGATATCCCCGCCATTATTAAGCGATTAACCAAGGATCCGAAGGAATACATTACCCTATGTACCAATGTGGGCAAGGTATCCAAAAAGATTCAGTCCGGTGAATATTTAAAGAAAGCCATGGTGGAAGCTGTGGGAAAAGATTCTCTTTATTTTCCGGAAGAAGATATAACCAATAAATAGAATGAAAAGCATTTCCAAGAATTTGGGAATGCTTTTTTTATGTAAAGGAGGAAGATATGTTATCAAAAGTATATAGTGCATCCATCCTTGGGGTGGAGGCCAGTATTGTTGAGGTAGAAGTGGATATGAGCAATGGACTTCCTGTATTTCATATGACGGGATATTTAGGAGCCAGAGTTCGGGAGGCGGAGGATCGGGTAAAGACTGCAGTGAAAAATGTGAATCATCCCATCCCCAGTTCCCATATCGTGATTAACGTTTCCCCTGCAAGTATCCGAAAAAGCGGAACCATGTTGGATCTTCCCATTGCTGTGGGAATTCTTGCGGATATGGAAATTATCCGAAAATCCGCCTTGGAGGAGTTTTTGATTGTGGGAGAGTTAAGCTTGGATGGTAAGGTTAATCCCATTCCTGGTGTTCTTGCCATGGTACATGAAGCTAAGAAGCGGGGCATTAAAAAAGCAATCGTTCCCGTAAGAAATCTTATGGAAACAGAACTAATGGAGGATATGATGATTGTGGGAGCGGGAAATCTTGCAGAAGTCATTGATGTGATGAATGATGACGATGCGCTTCCCGTGGGATGTCCAAGAAGTAGTGAGGGACTTTCTGGTAATGAACCGGATTTTTGTGAGGTGAAGGGGCAGGAAATGGCTAAACAAGCCATCTTGATTGCTGCCTGTGGAAGGCATAATCTGTTAATGAGTGGTCCTCCTGGTACGGGAAAGACCCTTTTAGCTTCTAGAATTCCTTCGATCCTTCCCCGTCTTACCAATGAGGAAATGATTGAAATCTCTAAAATCTATAGTATCTGTGGGCTTTTGGATCATTCAAGCGTCATTCGAAAGCGACCATTTCGTGCTCCCCACCATACCATCTCCGATGTGGCCATGTTAGGGGGAGGGGCTTTCCCGGTACCGGGAGAAATCACCCTGGCTCATCGTGGAGTTTTATTTTTAGATGAATTAACTCTCTTTCGTCCCTTTACCTTAGAAAGCATGCGTCAACCCTTAGAGGAAGGGGAGATTAAAGTAATCCGCAATGGAATCAGTGTGAACTTCCCTTCCGATTTAATGCTTGTGGCAGCCATGAATCCTTGCAAATGTGGTTATTACCCGGACCGGAGCCGCTGCAGATGCACGGATTATGATATTAAAAGGCATATAGGACATTTGTCCAAACCCTTCTTAGATCGGTTTGATTTGATGGTCCATGTGGATAAGCCAAAATATCAGGAATTAGTGTGGGAGGATGTAGAGGAAGCAGAAGCTTGTAAGGAGTTAAGGATCTTAAAGGATCCCTACTCCTCCAAATCCATGCAGAAAGTGGTGGAACGGGTGGTAGCCATTCAAAAAGAACGATACCGCAAGGAGGAGTTTTCTTATAATAAGGACCTTCCTGCCAAAGCCTTAGAAACCTATTGCGTCCTGGATGGAGAGGGCCGGGCGCTTTTAAAGAGAGCTTATGAAAAATACTCCCTCAGCGCCAGGGGATATAACAAAATTATTAAGGTGGCAAGAACGATTGCGGATATGGAGGGGGAAGAATATATCCGGGCTCCCCATGTAAGTGAAGCAATTATTTTACGAAATCTTGAAGAAAGTGAGATGTAGGTCATGGAGATGGAAGAATATTATGACTTTTTGATGAGTAGTTGCCCGGGGATTGGAAATCATAGGGCGGAAAAATTATATGCCATGTTCGGAAGCAGTAAAGGGGCAGTGGAAGCCTCGGTAACGGACCTTGTGGATAGTGGCATTTTAAAAAAGGAAGAGGGGGAGATTTTTTATGATCATGTGCGCAGTGGTGCCAATTATCAGGCCTATTGTCAATTAAAAAAGGATAAAATCCAGTTAGTTTCCGTGCATCAGAAGGCCTATCCTACCAGATTATTAACCATTCCGAATCGTCCCTACTTATTATATATCAAAGGAGAACTTCCTAAAGAACAGCCCTATAGTGTGGCGGTGGTGGGGGCTAGAACCTGTACCCAGTATGGAGAAACCATGGCGTTCCAGATTGGGCGTCAGCTTGCCATGGCTGGGGTCAATGTGATTAGTGGACTGGCTAAGGGAATTGATGGGGCGGCCCATCGTGGAGCCCTTTCTGTGGAAGGTGGAAAGACCTATGCCTGTCTTGCTGGAGGGGTGGATCTATGTTTTCCAAGGGAACATATTGCCATGTATGAGGAAATGAGTGAACGGGGCGGATTGATTTCAGAATATCCTCCGGGAATGAAGCCCCTTGCCAAGCATTTTCCCTTAAGAAATAGAATTATTAGCGGACTTTCGGATGTGGTTGTGGTGGTGGAAGCCAGGGAGCGAAGCGGTTCATTAATCACAGTGGATGCGGCTTTGGAGCAAAATCGCATGGTGATGGCGGTTCCGGGAAGAATGTGTGATAAGATGAGCCTTGGTTGCAATCAATTATTAAAGCTTGGGGCGGGAATTGTCACAAGACCCCGGGATATCTTAGAAATGCTGACACAGGAAGTGTTTCACGAAGATGGGTATGGTTGCTATAGGATGGATGAGGAGAAAGAAGAGGCCCTTCGTTGTGAGGAACAATCCCTTAAAGAACAGGAAAAAGTCAAGGATCATTCCCTCTTACACTCCCTTTCTGCCCAAGAGCAAATGATTTATAAAGTGTTAGACTGTACTCCAAAGAGCATCAACCAGATTACGGAGGAGTCCAAGATGAAAATTGGAATGGTGATTGAGGCCCTTGTAAGTATGGAGTTTAAGGGGTTTGTTAAGGAATCGGCCAGGGGTTCTTTTGAACGACTTTTATAATTGACACTTGCAAGAAAAATATATGTGTTGTATATTTTCATTGATTTTTTTATGCAAGGGGTAAGGAATAATGGCAAAAAATTTAGTAATTGTAGAGTCGCCTGCTAAGGTGAAAACAATTAAAAAATTCTTAGGTTCTAATTACGAGGTAATGGCTTCACAGGGACATGTGAGGGACCTTCCACGTAGTACCATGGGAATTGATATTGAAAATGATTATGAACCAAAATATATTACCATTCGTGGTAAGGGTGATTTACTTGCGGCACTTCGTAAAGAAGTAAAGAAAGCGGATAAAGTGTATCTCGCAACTGACCCGGACCGTGAAGGAGAAGCAATTTCATGGCATCTTGCACAGGCATTAAAGCTGGATGAGAAGCATATCAATCGTATTACATTCAATGAAATTACCAAGAATGCGGTCAAAGCATCCATTAAAACACCTAGAAAGATTGATATGAATCTGGTGGATGCACAGCAGTCCCGTCGTATTTTAGACCGTATGGTTGGTTATTCAATTTCCCCATTATTATGGAATAAAATTAAACGTGGATTAAGTGCAGGACGTGTGCAGTCCGTGGCTCTTCGTATTATCTGCGACAGAGAGGATGAGATTAATTCCTTCATTCCGGAAGAGTATTGGACCCTGGATGCAGTGGTATCCGTGAATGGGGAGAAGAAGAATCTCATTGCCAAATTCTATGGCATGGGAGATAAGAAGGTGGAGATTCACAATAAGGAGGAGATGGATCGGATCCTTTCTGAATTAAAGGGAAAGCAATTTTTTGTGGATTCCATTAAGACTTCCAAGCGTACCAAGAAGGCACCACTTCCTTTTACTACCAGTACCTTACAGCAGGAAGCCTCCAAGAGTTTAAATTATGCAACCTCTAAGACCATGCGTATTGCGCAGAATCTATATGAAGGTGTGGATATTAAAGGTCATGGAACCATCGGTATTATCACCTATCTCCGTACGGATTCCACCCGTGTAGCGGATGAGGCAGTTACTGCATCGGAGAATTACATCCGGGAAGCTTATGGGGAGGAATATGTAAGTAAGAGAGCTAAGAATGCGAACGGAGGAAAGAAGATTCAGGATGCCCATGAGGCGATTCGTCCTACGGATCTTTCGTTAACTCCTGCCATGCTTAAGGATTCCTTAACCAGGGATCAGTTCCGTCTTTATCAGTTGATTTGGAAGCGTTTTGTTGCCAGTCAGATGGCGGATGCAGAATATGACGTGACTTCCATTAAGTTAAAATGTGGGGATTATATCTTCACCTGTGCAGCTTCCAAGCTTGCTTTTGAAGGTTTCCGTTCTGTCTACATCGAAGAGGATGAGGAAAAGAATGAGAATACCACATTAATTAAGGGAATTGATGAGAGTAGTAAATTATCCTTCGTGGAATATGATCCAAAGCAGCATTTTACGCAGCCACCAGCACATTATACGGAGGCTTCTTTAGTAAAGGCCTTAGAGGAACTGGGTATTGGTCGTCCTTCCACCTATGCACCAACGATTTCCACCATTATGCTTCGTCATTATATTACTAAGGAAGAGAAGAATCTGTATGTGACAGAACTGGGAGAAGCAGTGAATCAGGTTATGAGAAAGGCCTTCCCAGGAATTGTGGATGTGAATTTTACGGCCACCTTGGAGTCCTTATTAGATAGTGTGGAAGAAGGAAATGTGAATTGGAAGACGGTGATCCGTAATTTCTATCCGGATTTGGATGAAGCAGTGAAGAATGCAGCAGAAGAATTGGAGCATATTCAGATTGCAGAAGAAGAAACGGATGTGGAATGTGAATTATGTGGACGTAAGATGGTTGTTAAATATGGTCCACATGGAAAATTCTTAGCATGTCCTGGATTCCCAGAGTGTCGCAATACCAAACCATATTTGGAAAAAGCAGGGGTTGCTTGTCCAATCTGTGGTGCGGATGTGATTATTAAGAAGACGAAAAAGGGCAGAAGATTCTATGGTTGTGCCAATTATCCAGAATGTGATTTTATTTCTTGGCAGAAACCATCCGAGAAGAAATGTCCAAAATGCGGTAAGTATATGTTGGAAAAGGGAAATAAACTGGTATGTTCCGATGAGACCTGTGGATATCATGAAGGAAAAAATACCTTGTAATTTCTTATGATTTTCGTATAATTAAATATAAGGGATTTTATGTAAAAATGCTATGATTATGCCCGTTCATATGGTAATAGGGATAAGAATGGCATTTTTTCAAAATATGCGGCATGGATGCACCGTAAAGGAGTGAAGAGGTATGTTTGGATCAGGCGCATTTGATTATATTAATGTGCTTAACAAGGCAGCGGATGTGAAGGTATATCGTAATGAGGTGATCTCCAATAATATTGCCAATGTGGATACTCCGAATTATAAGAGAAAAGATGTCTTATTCGAGGAGAATTTACAGCGTGCCTTGGAGAATGCCAGTGATGGTATGGGTTCTGCTGCAACCTTAAAACAGAAAGTAGCTAATATTGATTTAAACCAGGCCAAGGAAGTGACCTATATCTGTCATAGTGGCTTATCCTATCGTCAGGATGGGAATAATGTGGATATGGCTACGGAGCAGACAGAACTTGCTGCCAATCAGATTCAATATCAGGCTCTGGTGGATAGTATGACACAGGAGTTCTCAAGAATTCGTTCTGTTTTAGGTAATTAAGTTCGCTTCCCACGATGCTAGGAAGGCATCATCATGTGCCAATGAGGGCTATTAGAAGATAGGAGGACATGATATGTCAATTTTTACCGGTTTTAATATTGCTGCGTCCGGTATGACGGCACAGCAGACACGTTCTGATATTATTGCGCAGAACATTGCCAATGTTAATACAACACGTACCCAGGATGGAACTCCTTATGTACGTAAGAATGTATATTTTACTGAAAAGACCGTGAATCATGCACAGGCTTTTCAGTCCGTATTAAAGGCTGCCAATCAGAGTGTGGCAGGAAATGGTGTGAAGATTACGGCCATTGTGAATGATACGGATGCCGAGATGAAGATGGTATATGACCCATCCCATCCGGATGCAGATGAGAATGGATATGTAACCTATCCAAATGTGGACGTGGTAACGGAGATGACGGATCTCATTGATGCTACCCGTGCTTATGAGGCCAATGTAACCGCATTTAACGCAACGAAGAATATGTTGACCACTGGATTGAAAGTTGGTCAGAGTTAATTGACGGTATGGAATACTCATAGGAGGATGGGATATGGATGATTTTAGTAGTGTAGCGGCACTTCGTACCGTGAGAAGTGATTATATTACGGAAGTATTGACTACGGGGAAGACCCCAACACAGAATGCCAAGCTTAGTAATGAAGTGACCGATACCTTTGCGGATATTTATAATAATGCATTGGGATTGATTTCTAGTACCAATAATTATGTTACACAGGCTCAGCAGGCAGAAATAGATTTTGCTTTGGGAAATATTTCCAGTACCCATGAACTTGCAGTAATTCAGCAGAAGGCCAATGTGGCTTTGCAGTATACGGTAGCAATTCGTGATCGTATTGTGGATGCCTATAAGGAGATTATGAATATTCAGATTTAGTGGCTAGGAGATAAGGTGTCATGCCTGAAAGAGTAAGAGTGGTTTGGAATCGATTCTTAGAATTTTGGAATCGATATAATAGAAGACAGAAGACGATTGTGATTAGTTCACTGGCAACGACGATCATTGCATTGATCATCTTGGCGGTGATTTTGTCGCGTCCACAGTACAATGTGTTAAAGACCTGTGCCAATTATAATGAGATGAGTCAGGTAACAACTTTACTTGCGGACAATGGGTATCCTTATACGACCAATGATACTTCTCTTACAGTATCCGTAAGACAACAGGATATTACAGCAGCCAAGATGTTACTTGCTTCCAGTGAGATCACGGTGGATGGATATAGCTTTGAAGATGCGATGAATTCCAGTTTCTCCACGACGGAGAGTGATCGTCAGAAGATGTATCAGAATTATCTGAAATATCAGTTAGAAGATGATTTAGAAAATCTTGATAAGGTGGAGAGTGCACAGGTTACTTTAAATCTTCAGCAGTCCACCAATTCATTATTTGCTTCTACCAGCGGTTCTTCCGTGGGTGTTATTCTTCGTACTTCCGGAGAAATGGATGAAGCAGAAGCAGAGAATATTGCTTATTTATTAAAGGATGCAGTTCCAAATCTTGCCCTAAAAGACATTACCATTATGTCCACCACGGGAGAGAGCTTGTATACGGGAAGTACTTCTTCCGTATCCGGTTCTGTAAGTTCTTTGAATAAGCAGTTAAAATATGCGGAGACCATGCAGAATACAACGGCCAATGCCATTCGTAATACCGTTTTATCCACAGGTCTTTATAATGATGTGAAGGTTATTGTGCATTATGATATCAACTGGAGCGAGATGCAAAAGGTTGCTCATGAATACACCCTTCCTGATGGTGCAGAAGAGAATGGTTTCCTGACCGAATCCTATGAAGAGAAGTCCAGTGGTGGTACTGTTGTTGGTGGTACTCCTGGTACGGAAAGTAATAATGAGGATACGGATTATGAAATTCAGGATAGTAGTAGCAATACTTCTTCCTACAATTTGAACCATTATTGGTATGTATCCAATGAATTAGTTACTACGGAGACTACATCTCCGGGAGCAATTATTCAGGATTCTTCCACCTTATCCGCTGTATTTACCAAGGTGGTAATTTACAACGAAGATGATGCGGAAGCACTTGGATATTTAGAGGATTTAACCTGGGAGGAATTTAAGGCACAGAATGCAGATCCAGTGCAGATTCCATTTGACCAGGAATGGTTAAATAATATTTCCAATGGTACTGGTATTCCTTTGAATAATATTAGTATCGTGGCTTATGAACAGCATATGTTCTATGATCATGAGTCCAGTGCCCGGTCCATTACATGGTATCTGCAGATTATTCTTGCAATTGCCATTCTTGGATTGTTAGCATATGTAATTCTTCGTAGTGCGAAGCCTATTGCAGTGGAGGAGACAGAACCAGAATTGTCCGTGGAACAGATGCTTGCTACAACCAAAGAGACACAGAGCGTGGAGGATATCGATCTTCAGGAGAAGTCCGAAGTTCGAAAGGCCATCGAGAAGTTCGTGGACGAGAATCCGGAAGCTGTTGCATTATTGCTTCGTAACTGGCTGGATGATGGTTGGGATTAATTCTTACTGGATGATGGTTGGGATGAATTCTTTCTGCATGATGGTTGGAATGAATTCTTATATGAATATGGATTGATAAGATAGAACTTGGGGATCGCAGGAGTGAGTTATGGCAGTAGAAGAGGAAGAATATACAGGAATACAGAAGGCAGCGATTTTATTGATTGCCCTTGGACCAGAAAAGTCCGCCGCTGTATTTAAACATTTAAAAGAAGAAGAAATTGAAGCCCTGACTTTGGAAATTGCGAATACTTCATCGGTATCTCCTAGTACCAAAGAAGACGTGTTGAACGAATTCTATGAAGTCTGTCTGGCACAGCAGTATATCGCAGAAGGTGGTATCAACTATGCGAAAGAATTGCTGGAGAAGGCATTGGGTGAGGATAAGGCGAAGCAGGTGATCGGAAAGCTTACCGCTTCCTTACAGGTTCGTCCATTCGAATTTATTCGAAAGACGGATCCAAGTCAGTTATTGAACTTTATTCAGGATGAACATCCACAGACCATTGCCTTGATTTTGGCATATTTGCCACCATCCATGGCATCCACTGTGGTGGGCTCCTTAGCACCGGAGAAGCAGGCGGATGTTGCACGTCGTATTGCACAGATGGACCGTACTTCTCCTGAAGTGATTAAACAGGTGGAGAAGGTATTGGAACGAAAGTTAGCATCCTTAGTAAATCAGGATTACACCATCGTTGGTGGTGTGGATGCCATTGTAGCAATCTTAAACTCTGTAGACCGTGGTACAGAAAAGCATATCATGGAGACTTTGGAGGTGGAAGATCCAGAGCTTGCAGAAGAGATCCGCAAGAAGATGTTCGTCTTCGAGGATATTCTTACTTTGGACGACCGTGCGATTCAGCGTGTGCTTCGAGACGTGGACAATTCCGATCTTGCGCTTGCGCTTAAGGGCGCTAATGAAGAGGTTCAGAATGCAATCTTCCATAACTTATCCAGTCGTCTGGCTGTTATGATTAAGGAAGATATGGACTTCATGGGACCTGTTCGTATGAAGGATGTGGAAGAAGCACAGCAGAAGATTGTTAATATCATTCGTAAGTTAGAGGATTCTGCTGAAATTGTTATTTCCCGTGGTGGAGGTGACGAGTTAATTGGCTAGTTTACTCAAGGGATTTTATACCAAGCAGGATGAACAGGATCGAGTACTGGATTTTAATGAGATCATTTCCCAGCGTATTGATTCCGTACGTACTCAGATGGAAGAATCGGAAGTATCTGCGGATGGATTTATTTCTGGACTGGATGCATCCGTGGTAGGAGATTTATTGGATGAAGAAGGAAATCCGGTGGTTCTTGGATCTCCTTTGGATGCCCTTTCTACCAATGTGACCGGGGAAGGAAATGAGGACACAGAAGGTGCGGATCTTTTTTCTGGTATGGATGAGGATGGATTTCATTCTGGACTTTCCGGGAATGTGATTCAGGTTGCTCCTAGAGGAGCGGATCCGGATGCCGTGAGGGATTTAGCTTCGAATTTAATGTCCGATGCCAAGGAGAAGGCTCAGACAATCTTAGATGAAGCAATGAAAGAAGCGGAAGAGATTCGAAATAAAGCTCGGGAAGAGGGCTACCAGGAAGGTTATGATTCTGGTTATACGCAGGGATCGGAAAAGGCCAGTGGCGAATATCAGGAATTGATTGATCGCGCTAACGATCAGTTACAACATTTGAACGAAGAGTTTGAAACGAAATTCAACTCTATGGAAAAGGATATGGCAGAAACCCTCTGTGATGTATTCTCCCAGGTTACCTGTGCGATTTCCGAACAGGATAAGGGAGTTGTGATTGCTCTTGCGAATCAAGTGTTAAACCATATTGAATCCACGGGGGAAATCTTACTTCGGGTTTCGAAGGACGACTATTCCTTTGTGATTGAAAATCAGGGAAAATTATATCTTTCCGCTAATAAAGATGTGAATATCAGTGTATTGGAAGATCCTAATCTTACTTCCATGCAATGTGTGATTGAAACGGATGCGGGAGTGTTTGACTGCAGTTTGGATATTCAGTTGGAAGAACTGTGCCGTCAGATTAAATTATTAAGTTGTATTTCGTAAGGGATTACGTAATGGATTAGGTGGGGAAGATGGCTACAATTGATCGTGAAAAATATTGGAACCTTACCAATCAGACCTATTATAAGAAGATGGGAAAAGTCACGAAAATCGTTGGACTTACCATTGAATCCAATGGTCCGGAAGCGAATTTGAATGATTTGTGTATGATTCATTCGAAGGACCAGAAGATGCCGCCTTTGTATGCTGAGGTTGTGGGCTTCCGTGATAAGGCGGTTCTTTTAATGCCCTTTGATACGGTGGATGGCATTGGACCAGGATGCATTGTGGAAAATACGAATGCACCCCTCCAGGTGAATGTGGGAGAGGAACTCCTTGGACAGACCTTGGACGGTTTGGGCCAGCCCTATGATGGAACACGACTGGATCTTCCGCTAAAATATTCCGTGGAAGCGGCTCCACCGGATCCTATGAGCCGTGTGATTATTAATGAGGTTCTTCCCTTGGGAGTGAAGGCTGTGGATGGCCTTTTAACCGTGGGTAAGGGACAGCGTATTGGAATCTTTGCCGGTTCCGGTGTGGGAAAGAGTACCTTGATGGGTATGTTTGCAAGAAATACCCAGGCGGATATTAATGTGATTGCCTTAATTGGCGAGCGTGGTCGTGAGGTCCGGGAATTTATTGAACGGGACTTAGGACCGGAAGGTATGAAAAGAAGCGTGGTGGTGGTAGCTACTTCGGATAAGCCTGCCTTAATTCGTAATAAAGCGGCGAAGACGGCTACTAGTATTGCGGAGTATTTTCGAGATCAGGGAAAGGATGTCCTTCTTATGATGGATTCCCTTACTCGTTTTTCCATGGCACAGCGTGAAATCGGTCTAGCCTCTGGAGAACCACCGGTTACTCGAGGATATCCACCAAGTGTATATAGTGAAATGCCAAAATTATTGGAGCGCGCCGGTATGGCGGAAAATGGTTCCATTACTGGATTATACACGGTTCTTGTGGACGGTGATGATTTTAATGAACCAATTACGGATACTGCAAGAAGTATCTTGGATGGTCATATTATGTTAAATCGAAAACTGGCTCAGAAGAATCACTATCCTGCCATTGATGTGATGCAGAGTATTTCCCGTTGTATGAGTCAGATTGCCACCAAGGAGCATAAGCAATTAGCTGGAAAGTTAAAGAGTGTGATGGCAACCTACAATGAAGCCGAGGATTTAATTAATATCGGCGCATACAAGCCGGGTTCCAATAAGAATATTGATTATGCCATTGCAACCATTGATGCAGTGAATGAATATTTGATGCAGGCAACGGATGAGAAATTTACCTTTGATCAGGAATTATCCCTGCTTCAGGGGATTTTTGAAGAGTCATGAAAGGGATAATGAATGGCTAAATTCGTCTATCGTTTACAAAATATTCTAGATGTGAAGATGAAATTGGAAGATCAGGCCAAGTCCAGCTTTTCCATGGCTTCTGCAAGAGTGAATGAGGAAGAAGAAAAATTAGAACGATTATACGAAGAAAAGGCTCAGTTAGAGGAGGAGTATCGAAAGAAATCCCTCGGTCCCTTAGATCTTTTCGAATTACAATTTTCCAAGGATTGTGTGGAATACAAGAAGGGGGAAATTGCTGATCAGAAAAGGGAACTAGAGATGGCTAGAAAAAATCTTGAGATTGCCAGGTATCAATTGAATGAAGCCATGAAGGAACGAAAGATTCATGAGAAATTAAAAGAGAATGCTTTTGAAGAATTCCTTCAGGAAATCAATGAGGAAGAGAAAAAAGAGATTGACCAATTGGTCAGCTTTACCTATAACAACCGTTCGGAAGAGGAATAATTCAGGACTTTCGAAGAAAATTTTAAGGAAAGGATGGTGTGAACATGCCAGCAAATGCCAACAAGCAAGATGACGACAGCAAGGGCGGAGGATTCATGGGAATCCTGATTGCCATTATCATTATTTTAATCTGGCTTTTAGTTTTCGCACTGTTAATCAAACTGGATGTGGGCGGATTTGGTAATAATGTTATGCGTCCGTTAATTCAGGATATTCCAGGACTGAATCGTATTCTTCCTGCTACGGATGAGGATACTTATATTACTAGTTCCGGGGAATATAATTATAAGACTTTGTATGAGGCCATTACCAGAATTAAGGAATTGGAAGAGGAAGTGGCCGTGAAGGATGATCAGCTTTCCGTAGATGCGGAAGCCATTGCAGACCTTCGTAATGAAATCGCAAGACTCCGTGTATTCGAGGAACAACAGCTTGCTTTTGAAGAATTGAAAAAAAAGTTTGATACAGAGGTTGTTTTTACAGAGAATGCACCCGATATAATAGAATATAAGAAATGGTATGAACAGATTTATCCTGAGAATGCAGAAGAATTGTATATCAGGGTACTGGAACGCTTAGCATATTCTGAGAAAGTGAAAGAATGGGCATCCACCTATGAGAAAATGGAAGCAGATGCTGCTGCTGCCATCCTTTCTGAGATGACTGGCGATCTTGATCTGGTTACACAGATTCTTATGAATATGTCCGCTGCACGCCGCGCTGCTATTTTAGCAGAGATGGATCCTGTGTTTGCTGCAAAGCTTACACATGTAATGTATCCAGAATAGGATTGAAAGGAGAATACGATGGTTAGTTCAGGAATTAGTGGTAATATTACCGCTGTTCGTCCAACCAACCAGGGTAACAATGTATCCTCCAGGGAAACGGACAATGAATTTGCTAATATGATGGCTCAGACCATGTCTGACACCATTGCTACTGGCTCCTTTGACCTGGGTAATACATTGGCGGACAAGACAGCAAGTAGTGAAGTTTCTTCTTTGGTTGCCAAACAGTCACCTTCCTATGCCAAGATGAATCAGATTGATTATTCCATGGTGGAGGCGAAAAATTCGGTTAACAAGGGAGAAATAAAAGATACAACGAAAAAAGACAGTTCCATACAGAAGGATAAGGAAAGCAGTGATGTGAAGAAGGATCAGGCTGTGGACCAGAAGGAGATTAAGACCGTGGAAGACAAGGCTAATACCAAAGAAGCCAAGGATGCGGTAGCTAAGATCAAGGAGACCATCTGTCAGGAACTTGATGTAACACCGGAGGAAATTCAGGCAGCTTTAGATGCTCTTGGAATGACCTTATCGGATTTGTTAGATGATACGAATTTACAGGATTTTGTAGTAGAGATTACCGGAGTGGAAAGTTCCGTGGATCTGTTGGTTTCTGAGGATTTATCGAATGCCTTAGAAACAATTTCCGATATGCTGGAAAACTTACAGGATGAACTTTCCTGGTCTGATTTTGCACAGGTCATCGATACGGTGGACTTTATGGAAGAACCCGTAGTTGAGGTGGCTCCAGAGATGAAGGAGCATGTGAATATGGTATTGGAGCAGGATAAGAATTTACTTTCCTCCAAGGACTTCAATATGCCAAATACCACAACCACACAGAATTCTTCCCAGACCACGGCAGGTACCTTAGAGACTCCTCATCTGGTGGTGGAGAGTGTTTCTGAGACACCGATGCAGAATATGGATTCCAACTCCATGATGGATCCAAATACCATGGCGAATCCATTTCTTGCTCAGATGACGGAAGCAGTCAAGAATTCCGCAGGAATTCAGGAAATTGCGGAAGTTACTCCGGCACAGATCGTGGAACAGATTGTTGAACAGGCTAAAATCCGTCTTACCGGAGATGCTTCTTCCATGGAAATGGTTTTAAATCCGGAACATCTTGGTAAGATTAATATGAACATTTCCGTGAAGGAAGGCGTGGTTACCGCATCCTTTATCGCTCAGAATGAAGCTGTGAAGGCAGCCATTGAAAGTCAGATGGTGGTTCTTCGAGAGAACTTAAATCAGCAGGGATTAAAGATTTCTGCAGTGGAAGTTACTGTGGAGAATCAGGCACTGAATACCAATGCTCAGGCTGGCCAGGGCTTTGAAGAGGAGGAACAGCGTGGGGGCAATGGTCGCTCCAATCGTCGAAATCTTCGCCTGGATGGTCTCTTAGAAGGGGAGCCTCTTTCGGAAGAAGAAGAGATCACCCTGGATATGATGTCACGGAATGGAAATCAGGTGAATTTTACCGCGTAAGGGATCTTCGATCCCCCTAATTTAGGAGGAATTAATATGGCAATTACAGCAGTTGTAGATAGTGAAGGGAATGTTGAAAATTCTAGCAAGACCTATAAAAGTTCAACCAATTCCAATAAGAATACCAATGATTCTCTGGATAAATCCCAATTTTTAAATTTATTGGTGGCAGAGATGAAGTATCAAGATCCATTGGAACCACAGGCCAATTCCGATTATGTAGCACAGCTTGCTACCTTTTCCCAGGTAGAGTCCATGCAGAATATGCAGTTAAGCTATCAGCAGGCACAGGGCTCCAATCTGGTGGGTAAGCCAGTGATTATGAAGACGGAAAGTTCTTCTGGTGAGACGGGCTATGTATGTGGACGCGTGGATTATATGCTGACAGAAGAAGGAAAAGTATATCTTTCCATTAATGGTTCCATGTATGATATCGACGATTTAGATACGGTATTAGAAGAAGAGTACTACCAGAATACCGTGGTAAATTCCGGATCCAATAATACCTAGAATCATTAAGCAAATGTAGTAGAACATCAGGGTTATGAAATTCATAACCCTGATTTTTTATTGTTTTAATAAAAAACAATATTTTTTATAAGAAGGAGTAATATCTTTCCTGGAATCACCGATATAATAGATGTGCAGATAGTAGATTAATTCTACGAGGACATTCCTTATAATCCAGTGGATGATGGATCATAAGAAGAAAAGAAAGGATGGAAGATATGGAACGAATTAATAACTATACCTCCATCGACCAAATTACCGGACAGTTCTTCCAACAGAAGAATTCCGAAGCTGTGAAGGATGCAAAGCCGAGTATTTCCTTTGATGAAGTATTAAGAAATACGAAAAGTAGCATCGAAGAAGTTCTTGACAACGCAAGGACAGGAACCTTAAAATTTTCTAAGCATGCAGGAAATCGTCTTTTGGAACGGAATATTGAACTTTCTACAGAACAGTTAAGCCGGTTAGAAGATGGAGTAAGCAAGGCGAAAGCCAAAGGAATTAAAGAATCTTTAGTGATCATGGATAATTATTCCTTTATTGTGAATACGAATAATCAGACCGTAATCACAGCAATGGATCAGGCCACTGAAGAGGAAAATATTTATACGAATATTGATGGAGCAGTAATTATTTAATAGCTGGACCTTTATGGAAGTTATGGTAATCCTGACCGCTTGATGGATTACAAAACTGCTCTTTCTATAGGGAAGATGATATGAGAACAGCAGACTCATGGACTTCTTCATCGTATCTATAGGAGGAAAAATATTATGATGAGATCACTTTTCTCTGGTGTATCCGGTCTTAAGGTTCACCAGACCAAGATGGACGTTATTGGTAATAATATTGCCAATGTTAATACGGTAGCATATAAGTCCATGTCCGTTACTTTTAGTGAAGTATTCTATCAGACCACTCAGAGTGCATCCGGTGCCAATGCAACCACACAACGTGGTGGTACCAATGCAAAGCAGATCGGTCTTGGTTCCAATGTTGGTGCAATTAGCACATCCATCACCTCTGAAGGTGCTTCCCAGAGAACGGATAATGCCTTCGATTTAAAAATCGGTGGCGAGGCATTCTTTATTGTACAGAGTAATGGAGAACAGCTTTTTACCAGAGCAGGTAATTTTACTTTGGATGAAGCAGGTAATTTAGTAACGAGTTCCGGTGCTTATGTAATGGGTTGGCAGGTGGATTCTGATGGTGTAATCCAGAAGGATTCTGTTACTCCACTGCAGCCAAGAAGTGCTGAATTTGCTTATACCGCACCGGAAGCAACTTCTGCCTATACTGTATCCGGAAATATTAATAAGCAGGATACGAACTTCTTAAATGGAAATCCAATTCCTATGACGGTTCGTTTCTATGATAGCCTTGGTTATGAATATACAGCGAACTTAAGTGTAACGCAGGATGCGGATGATGCGAATAAGTATACCGTGGATTTAAGTTCTGTTTACTGTAATAATAAATTAACCAATCTTTCTGTAAGTCAGAGCCCAATTGCAACCATCGTATTTGATCCAGTTACAGGTGCTCCTACCGTTACAGGTAGTACGGTGGATGCGGATAGTAATTTTATCTTCTCCTTTGCAGAGGGTGGATTTACTACTGCAAGTCAGGCTGATATGGGACTTACGGATGAAGAATGGGCGGAAGTAACCCAGATTGATACCGGTTCTTCCTTAATTACCCAGTTAGCGAACGGTATCGCTGTGGATTACAGCCAGTTAACCTTACTTGCAGATGAGACCAAGTTAGATGGTTCCTTTGGTTCCATCGATGGACTTGGAACTGGTAAGGCCGTAGGTACTCTTTCCGGTATCTCCATCTCCAATGATGGTTGTATCGTCGGTAGTTATACCAACGGTGATGTGGCTACCTTAGGTCAGATTGCAGTTGCAACCTTCTCCAATGCCAATGGTCTGGAAAAGGAAGGGGATAATTATTATAAGGCAACGCTAAACTCCGGATTATTTGATGGTGTTGGTTATGATATCACCTCCACTGGTGGTACCATTTCTTCCGGTGTTTTGGAAATGTCCAATGTGGATCTTTCCACAGAGTTTACGGAAATGATTACCACCCAGCGTGGTTTCCAGGCAAATAGCCGAATTATCACAGTTTCAGATACATTGATTGAAGAATTAGTGAATCTGAAGAGATAATTTTTTCAAAGAAAGTTACATAAGGTCATGAGAAGTTCTAAAAAAACTAGATTTCTTATGGCCTTATGCTTGTTTTTTCTTGTTTTTCTGTAAGGGGTATGATACAATATGTTGGGATTTGTGTGTACTTTGCATTCAAAATATTGTGTTTATACCATTTTGGGGGATTTTGATATTTTACCAATACAGGTGGGGTGCGAATTTGATTGAATTAACACGGCTGAACAATACAAGAATCATGATTAACGCAGATCTGATTGAAATGATTGAAGAAACCCCGGACACGGTAGTTACAATGACTACGGGTCGAAAATTCGTAGTGAAAGAATCGCGCATGGAAGTGCGAGACTTAGTGATTAATTTTAAGAAGAATATTTTTCTCGGAAATATATAAGAATTCATTCTTAAAACGGGAATTCAATATTTTAAATTGGGCGGTGGAATAATATGGATATTGCAACACTCATAGGACTTGTTGCATCCTTTGCACTGATGATTTTCGGTATCGTATATGATTCAAGCGAGGGAATTTTAATTGGCAACATACAGGCATTCATTGATATACCATCGGTATTGATTACCTTCGGTGGATCTTTCTTAGCATCCATGGCAGCGAATTCAATGGCCGACTATATCAATGGTTTTAAGAGCTTTGGTTTAGCATTAAAATTGCCAAAGACAAATACCCAAAAGGTTATTATGGACATTATTGAGCTTTCCAACGTAGCACGTAAGGAAGGCTTATTGGCGTTAGAGGAGACTGCGAATAATATTGATAACGAATTCTTAAAGAAAGGTCTTCTTCTGGTAGTCGATGGTACGGAGCCGGATCTGGTTCGTAGTATCATGGAGACGGAGTTAATTAACGCCGAAGCAAGACATAAGAAATGTATTAATTTCTGGAGTGATTTAGGTGCTGCAGGTCCTGCCTGGGGTATGATCGGTACCTTGATTGGTCTGGTTAACATGTTAGGATCCTTGGAAGATGTATCCACAGTAGGTCCTTCCATGGCGGTTGCGTTGATCACCACATTCTACGGTTCCGTTCTTGCGAACTGGATCTGTACTCCAATTTCTAGTAAGTTAAAGGTTAACAATGATATTGAGATGCATGCAATGGAAATCACCATTGAAGGCATTTTGTCAATACAGGCTGGTGAAAATCCTCGAGTGATTGAGGAGAAGTTGAAGTCCTTCTTATCACCTAAGGAGAGAGCTGCAACATCATCAGAAAACGGGGGTGAATAATCTATGGCTAAGAGACCTGCTGAGGATCCACCAAAAGGGGCGCCTGCGTGGCAGTCGACTTTTAGTGATTTGATGAATCTTCTCTTATGCTTCTTCGTTTTGTTATTTGCCATGTCCACCACGGACACGGATAAATTTGAAGCTTTGATGGCTTCCATACAATCAAGTTTTTCCATCCTTTCCGGTGGTGGTTCTGCGATTGATGAGGGTATTTTGATTTCTAGTGGCGTTAGCCAGTTATCCGAATTATCCCAGTACTATACCAACATGGGTCTAAGTGCTCAGGGAGAGTCCACAACGGACACGGAAGCAGAAAAGCAGGCGGAAGAAGCTTTTAAAGAAGAATTAGAACAGGCCAAGATGGAAGAATCCATGGAAATGGCTGAAGCAATTGAAGAACGATTGGAGCAGTTGGATTTAACATCGGATGTGGAAGTAATTGCCACGAATTCCTATGTTATGTTAAATCTTAGCAGCGGTATTTTATTTGATTCCGGCCATGATGAATTAAAAGAAGAATCCTTAGAAGTACTTTCGAAGGTGGGAGATGTCATCTTGGATTATGATGGCTATGTGATCGAAATCATTGGTCATACGGATAATGTACCGATCCATTCTGCGAAATTCCCGGATAATACTATGCTTTCCATGTGTAGAGCATATTCCGTATATCGTTATCTGGTGGATGAAGTGGGATGTAATCCGGTCTATATGTTAAGTTCAGGACGTGGTGAGAATGTTCCGATTGCGGATAATTCCACTCCGGAGGGACGAGCACAGAATCGACGTGTGGAGATTAAGATTTATAATACATTTACTACGGGAGATTAAGGTCCCGGGTATAGCGGAGGGGGATGGTTTTTATGAAGAAGAATACCATTAATATCATCATTTTAGTATTATGTTTGATTAATTTAATCTTAAATGCTTTGATTATTTTTTCCGTGCTTCCTATGGCAAATAAGACCAGTTCTTTAGTAACGAAGATTGCTGGAATTATTGATTTGGAATTGGATGGTAAGTGGGCAGGTAGTGGCGCGCCAGGAACTCTTACCATTGATCAGATCGATACCAGAATTATTAAGGATGCGGATGAGAATACGAAGTTAACTGTTTCTGTTACCAGTGCGGATGGTAAGAGTCATTATGTAGTTACTGGTCTTGCAGTATCCTTAGATATGACTCATAAGGATTATGCAACTCTTTCCGCTAGTTTTGATAATGCGAATTCCTTAGTGATCAGTAAGGCAGAGCAGATTATTGCTTCTTACACATTTGAAGAGGCAAGCTCCAAGCGTACTGAGATGCAGGAACGTATTTTGCAGGCATTGAAGGAATTATTCCAGTCCGATATGATTTATGAAGTATCTTTCCAGGGCTTCCTTGTGCAGTAAAACTTGATATTGATTACATGCCAAAAGGAGGTGAGCAGGAATGGCAGACGTAATGTCCCAGGAGGAGATTGACCGACTCCTGAATCAAATTAGCAGTGGCGAATTTGATATGGAGGAAGTAAAAAATCAGCCGGAGAAATCAGTTAAGAATTATGATTTCGCAAGACCGGCAAAGTTCTCCAAGGAACATTTGAGAACACTGGAGATTATTTTTGAACATTATTGTCGTCTGTTATCTACGGATCTTCCTGCTTATTTACGAAAGACCGTTTCGGTAGAAGTAATGAATTCCGAAGTTGTTATTTATTCGGAATTTTCCAATGCATTGTCCAATCCTGTATTACTTGGCGTTGTGAATTTTACCCCACTAAAGGGTAATATTATTATGGAAATCGGTGCCAATATTGGTTATGCCATTATTGACCGACTACTGGGTGGAGAAGGAAATTCCCTTGAAAAGAATAGGGATTTTTCTGAAATAGAGCTTGCAATTTTGGAGCGAATATTTAATATCTGTGTTAATTTGTTGCGTGAACCGTGGAAGAATGTAGTTTCCATTAATCCACGACTAGAGCGAATCGAGACCAATTCTCAGTTTGCACAGATTATTTCTCCAAGTGAAACCATTGCGATCATTACAATCAATATGCAGATTGGTGATGTGAGTGGTCTGATGAATATCTGTTTACCATTTACCTGTCTGGAACCTGTGATGGATAAGTTGAATACCAAGTATTGGTTCTCCACCATGCAGGAGAAGGATAATTATTCTTATCATGAAGCGATTGAGAGTTTAATTAGCAGAGCGGATGTGCCAGTGAAGGCACTGCTTGGTCATAGTACCATTACGGTTGCTGATTTTGCTACATTGCAGTTGGGTGATATAATTAAATTGGATCGCCGCGTAGAAGATGAACTGGATATCTATGTGGGTGATATTCGTAAATTCAAAGCCCTTCCGGGTTCTTTTGAAGATAATTATGCAGTTCGAATTACCGATATTATTAGAGAGGAGTAGGCAAATTCATGGATGGAATGTTGTCACAGGATGAAATTAATGCATTACTGAGTGGCATGAGTAGTAACGATTCATCTGGATCTGCTACGGACTCAGGGGACAGATTAACTCCTGAAGAGGAAGACGCGTTAGGAGAAGTTTCCAATATCAGTATGGGAACGGCTGCAACCACTCTTAGTACATTATTGAATCAAAAAGTTAATATTACAACTCCGAAAGTATCCTACATGGATTGGAATGAACTTGCCTCAGAATATGAGAAGCCTTGTGTTTTGATGCATATTTCCTATATTGAAGGTCTGGATGGTAACAATGTCTTAGTTTTAAAAGAGGATGATGTTAAGATCATCACGGATTTGATGATGGGAGGACCGGGTAATATTTCTGAAGAACCATTATCCGAATTACATCTTTCCGCCATTGGTGAAGCCATGAACCAGATGATGGGTTCTGCATCCACATCCATGTCTTCCTTACTTTCCAGAAAGATTGATATTACTCCACCAACCGCCGATCTTGTGGATATGACGGATGAGGGAAATTATATTAAGCCGGATTTCTTGGATGGAACTTTTGTTAAGGTTTCTTTCTCCATGCAGATTGGGGATCTGATTGATAGTGAGATCATGCAGCTGTATCCACTTTCTTTTGCGAAGGAATTGTATCAGATGTTCGCCAGTGATCCTTCCGCTGCAGCCGGAGGAGCGAATGTAACTCCATCGGAGCCGGAACCTACTCCAGCACCTGCACCTGCAGCCAGTCCAACACCTGCGCCTGCACCAGCAGCTGCCACAGCACCTGCTCCAGGTCAGCCGATGGCAGGGGATATGAGCCAGCAGATGGGTTATGGACAGCCAATGATGGGATATCCTCAACAGCCAATGATGGGATATCCACCACAGCAGATGTATATGCCACCTCAGCAGAATGTGAATGTTCAGCAGGCTGCATTTACACCATTTAATCCGGATCTGGTAGCCATTACCGGTAAGGAAAATATTAATTTGATTATGGATGTTCCTCTGGAAGTTACCGTGGAACTTGGCCGTACTCATAAATCCATTTCCGATATTTTGGAATTTGCACCTGGTACCATCGTGGAATTAAATAAAATCGCTGGTGAACCGATTGATGTGTTAGTGAATGGTAAGTATGTAGCTAAGGGCGAAGTTGTTGTCATTGAGGAAAGCTTCGGTGTAAGAATTACAGAAGTAATCAAATAAATGTAATTGTAAAATTATAAGAAATGTATTAAAATAAATACATGATTTTAGTTTAGGATTTTTTCATTCATGGATTTGGATGAATAATCATATAGGGGTATAGTAAATCGTTGCGAAGTTTTCTACACATTTGAAAAAAATGTATATGAAAATTGGGAACAATATTGTATAATGGCAATATACCATTTATTAATTTAAATGATTGGAGAATGATGACATGGCAAAAAACATTTTAGTATGTGATGATGCAGCTTTCATGAGAATGATGATTAAGGACATTTTAACAAAGAATGGTTATAATGTCGTTGGTGAGGCAGAGAATGGGGCTAAGGCTGTTGAGAAGTACAGTGAATTAAAGCCGGATCTGGTATTAATGGATATTACCATGCCAGAGATGGACGGAATTCAGGCATTAAAGGCAATTAAGTCTTCTGATGCTGGTGCTGCTGTTATTATGTGTTCTGCTATGGGTCAGCAGGCGATGGTTATTGAATCCATTCAGTCCGGAGCGAAGGACTTTATCGTGAAACCATTCCAGGCAGATCGAGTAATTGAAGCTGTTAAGAAGGTAGTAGGTTAATCATATCATTCGAAGGGGAATGGATATGATGGAACGGAAGTTAGGGATCATATGATATTATTAGAAATTGGCGACGGAGTCTTAGGCTCCGTCGCGCAATTGCTTACAGTGATTGTTATCTTTATTTTTGTATTAGCACTCACTTACGGTACCACGCGTCTTGCTGGAGGAATTAAGAAACAGCAGATGGTGGGGAAGAATATCCAGATTATGGAGACGGTTACCATCTCGGGTTCGAAGTTTTTGCAGATCGTGAAGGTGGGTAGCCGTTATTTTTTGATTGGAATTAGTAAGGATTCCCTGGAATATATGACGGAACTATCCGAAGAGGACTTATGTTTTACGGAAAATTCCACTACTCCGGGAGAGTCCTTTCAGTTTATTTTAGAAAAATTTAAAAAGGACAAACAGGATGAGAAACAGGATGAATAAGCATTGGAAAATGTGCTTACGTTGTATTCTTGTATTGGCTCTTACCTTGATTTGTTTTGGCCGTGGCGCCACCACTGTATATGCAACCACAGGCATTGTGGATGCAGTAACCCAGGAGGAAGAGGAGAGTGAATCTGCTACTTCTAATGACTCCGATGATTCTGATGAGGAAGATACATCCAACCTTATTAGTATCGGTATTGCAGCGGGGGATGGCTCGGATTTAGCAAGTGTTTTAGAGATGCTTTTAGTATTGACGGTGATTTCTTTGGCACCGTCAATTTTAATTATGCTTACTTCTTTTACACGAATTGTCATCGTGTTGCACTTTGTTCGAACGGCCATGGGTACCCAGACCGTACCACCCAATCAGGTATTAACCAGTCTGGCATTATTCTTAACTTTTTTTATTATGATGCCAACCTTTACAACGATTTATAACGATGCCATTGTGCCATTACAGGAAGAGACCATTACGGTGGAAGAAGCTTGGGATGCTGGCGTGAAGCCACTTCGAGAGTTTATGATCAAGCAGACTCCGGATAGTGATATTAAGACCTTCGTGGATTTAGCACAACTGGAAAATGTGGAGGATTATGATGATATTCCATTATTGGTACTCATCCCATCCTTTATGATTAGTGAATTACGAAGCGCCTTTATTATGGGCTTCTTAATCTATTTACCATTTATTATTATTGATATGGTGGTGGCATCCACCTTAATGAGTATGGGTATGATGATGCTGGCTCCGACCGTTATTTCCCTGCCATTTAAGATTTTACTTTTTGTTATGGTGGATGGATGGAACCTGGTGGTTACGAACCTGGTATCCACGTTTTATTAACCAAGAAAGATGAGAGGAATGGATTATGACACAGCAGGATATACTTTCCATCGCAAGAGAATCCTTATGGGTAATTATTAGAACAGCACTTCCTCTGCTATTAATTTCATTGATTATTGGTCTGATCGTCAGTTTATTTCAGACTTTGACTTCGATACAGGAGCAGACTTTGACCTTCGTGCCAAAGATCCTTGCAATCTTTATTGCATTAATGCTCCTTGGAAGTTATATGGGTACGACCTTAGGAAATTTTACCACGGAACTTTGGACCAATTTTGCCACCTATATTCATTGACGGGGAATAGCAATGAATGTATGGATTCTTGCATGGTATGGATATAAGGAACGAGAATCATGTTAACATATGAAACTTATTTTGCGCAGTGGGAAGAATTCTTGTTAATCTTTTCGAGGATGGCAAGTTTTATTTACGTTGCGCCTTTTTTTAATACTTCCAATGTGCCGCGAAAAACCAAGCTTGGCTTTGGATTATTTACCGCAGTGATTGTGCTCATGGTGTTGCCGGATCAGGATTATACCTATTCGGGAACTCTTGGATATGCCGCTTTAGTGGCCGAGGAAGTGTTCATTGGCCTGATTTTAGGCGCAGGATGCAATCTGACCATGCAAATCATTCACTTTGCCGGTCGATTTATTGATATGGACATTGGCCTTTCCATGGCCTCCGTCATGGATCCCACCAACCGTACGCAAAATGGTATTGTGGGAACCATTTACTATTATATGATTTTATTGATCCTCATTGTCTCCGGACTGCATCAGTACTTGATTGCAGCCATTGTAGAGTCCTTCCGTTGGATCCCCATTGGACATGTAACCATCCATCCAAGTCTTTACACCACGGTGGTGAACTTTATGGGGGATTATTTTTCCATTGGATTTCGAATTACCCTTCCCGTATTTGCCAGCATGCTTTTGGTAAACTGCCTTCTTGCGATTTTAGCCAAGGTAGCGCCCCAGATGAACATGTTCGTGGTGGGTATGCAGTTAAAAATCATCATTGGTCTGTTGGTACTTGTGGCCACCATTTATTTGCTCCCAGTTATTTCTAATTTCCTCTATGAGGAGATGAAGTATTTACTTTATGAGCTGGTGAATGATATGGCGCCTCCAGCACCTTAAGAAGTCCCATGGTCCCTTAGCAAATGTAATATCAGGGGGAAAGGAATCATCATTTGCATATGAAATATATTCGCACCACAACTTTATATGGAATCCAACCGGTTGCGGGGGAGTATGTATTTTCGTATGATCTGCAGTTCTTTGCCAAGGATGGTCCCGGTGGAGAACGAACGGAACAGGCAACCCCGAAAAAATTAGAGGATGCTCGAAATGAAGGTCAGGTTGCTAAAAGTAAGGAATTGGTCAATGCATTAGCCTTACTGGGATTATTTATCATCCTTAAAATCTACCTTTCCTATCTTGGCAATGGGATTATGGAACTATTTCATAAATACCTGGGGTATTTTGGCAATGTGGTTTCGGACCGGTATTATGGGACCTCTAATAATGTGTACCATTTTGTGTTTCGAGAAGCGTTATTGGATGTTTTAAAACTGATTTGGCCATTTTTGTTAGTGTCCTTTGTGATTGGCTTTGTTGTCAATCTGGTGCAGGTGAAGTGGAAGATTTCCACCAAGCCCTTAGAGCCAAAACTGGATAAATTTAATCCCATCAATGGACTCAAGCGAATCTTTAGTACCAAGCAGTTGGTGGAATTATTAAAAAGTATTGCCATGGTGGCCGTGGTAGGATATATTGCCTATCAATGTATCGTGGATAATCTGGGAATATTATTTTCCCTGTATGAAATCCCTTTATTGCAGGCGATTTCTACTGTGGGAAGTATTCTCTTGGATATGGGGATTCGCATCAGCGTCGCCTTTTTAGTGATCGGTATTGCGGATTATGCCTATCAAAAGTGGAAATTTAAGCAGGATATGATGATGACCAAGCAGGAAACCAAGGATGAATTTAAGAATACCGAAGGTGATCCGCAGATTAAAGGTCAGATTCGTCAGCGTATGAGGGATGCTTCCCGAAGACGTAGTATTGCCAGTGTCCCGGAAGCAGATGTGGTTATTACCAACCCTACCCATTTTGCAGTGGCTCTGCAATATGATACCGAGAAAGCTCCGGCACCTATTGTTATTGCCAAGGGTGCGGATGTGATCGCAGCTAAGATTAGGGAAAAAGCCAGGGAAAGTCATGTGGAGATTGTGGAGAATAAGCCACTTGCTCGACTTCTTTACCATAATGTGGAAATCGGAGAGGAAGTACCTCCGGAATTATACCAGGCAGTTGCAGAAGTGTTAGCATATGTATACTCTTTAAAGAATAAGGGAGTTGGCGCATAAAGAATTAGGCAAATAGTATGGGAAAATCCTCATATTATTTGCCTTTTTTGGTGTTTTCATGGTATAATAATTTGATTATTTTTATCCTAGTGAAAGAATGTCATGAAGCACATTTGCATAGGAGAAAGGAGGACCGGCTGTGAGAATGAAAGATGTGGGCATGGGTGTTTATATCCTAGCCGCAGTTATATTCTTTATTGTGCCGATTCCTGCAGGCCTCTTAGATGTGCTGATTGCGCTGAATTTATCCGTCGCACTGGTGATTCTTTTTAATTCTTTATATTGTAAGGAAGTCCTGGATATGCAGGCATTTCCTACGATGTTACTCTTTACGACGATATTTCGAATTTCATTAAATGTATCATCCACCCGATTAATCCTGACGACAGGAGATCCAGGACAGGTTGTACAGGTCTTTGGTTCCTTCGTTGGTGGTAATGATTTGATTATTGGTGCCATTATCTTTATTGTTCTTTTGATTATTCAGTTCATCGTGATTAATAAAGGTTCGGAGCGAGTTTCCGAAGTAACGGCTCGTTTTACCCTGGATGCTATGCCGGGTAAGCAGATGGCCATTGATGCGGATCTGAATACGGGAGCGATTACGGATAAGGAAGCACAGGTGCGTCGTAGTAAGATTCAGCAGGAAAGTGCCTTCTTTGGTTCCATGGATGGTGCTACCAAGTATGTAAAAGGTGATGCCACCGCCGGTTTGATCATTACGGTAATCAATTTGGTGGGTGGAATTGTCATGGGAATGATGCGTCAGGGAATGGATATCAATGAAGCCTTGAGTGTGTATTCCATCCTTACCATTGGTGATGGTTTAGTATCCCAGATCCCATCCCTTTTAATTTCTCTTTCCACCGGTATTTTGGTTACCAAGGGTGCGAAGGAAGAGGGCATCGGTGATGCGGTTCTTGGACAGTTATTTACTTCCTTCCAGGTACTTACCATGGTGGGAATTGCGATGATCTTCTTAGGCGTTGCCACACCGCTTCCAGTTTATATTTTTATTCCTTTTGGTGTGTTATTTATTGCCATGGGTGCAAGAAGCAGAAGAGAGAGTGCTGTTAGCGCCATTGAGGAAGAAACAGAAGCGGCGGAAGAAGAAGCCAAAGAAATCCGAAAGCCGGAGAATGTTACCTCCCTTCTTGCAGTGGATCCAATCGAATTGGAGTTTGGTTATGGTATCATTCCACTGGCAGATGTGAATCAGGGTGGCGATCTGTTGGATCGTGTGGTTATGATCCGTCGTCAGATTGCTTTGGAACTTGGTACCGTGGTGCCGATTATTCGTTTGCGAGATAATATTCAGTTAAATCCGAATCAATATATTATTAAAATTAAAGGAATTCAGGTATCCGAGGGTGAGATTTTATTTGACCATTATATGGCCATGAATCCCGGCTATGTGGAGGAGGAGATTACAGGTATTCCAACCTTTGAACCATCCTTCCATCTTCCAGCGATCTGGATTACCGAAAGTCAGCGAGAACGTGCAGAGTCCCTGGGTTATACGGTTGTGGATGCACCAAGTATTATTGCAACACATTTGACCGAAGTCATTCGTTCTCATATTGCTGAACTTCTTACCCGTCAGGATGTACAGAACCTGATTAATAACGTGAAAGAAAGTAATTCTGCCATTGTGGAGGAACTTGTTCCAAAGCTGGTGGGTGTGGGCGAAATACAGAAAGTTCTTCAGAATCTGTTGGAGGAAGGCATCTCCATTCGAGATCTGGTTTCCATCTTCGAAACCATTGCCGATCATGCCACCACCACCAGGGATACGGACATTTTAACAGAATATGTGCGCCAGACCTTAAAGCGTACGATTTCCGCAAAATTCTTCCAGCCTAATGAAACGACCAGTGTGGTTACTTTGGATCCAACCATTGAGCAGGAGATTATGAATTCTGTGAAGCAGACGGAACAGGGATCCTATCTTACCCTTGCTCCGGATCGGGTGAAGAAGATAATGAATGCCACGGAGGCAGAACTTACGAAGTTAGAAAATATGGGCAAGACTCCAATTGTGATTACTTCCCCAATTGTACGTATGTACTATCGGAAGTTGGCACAGGATTATTTTAAGGACATTATTGTGATTTCCTATAATGAAGTCGAGTCCAATATAGAATTACAATCGGTAGGAATGGTGACGGCATAAAATGATAGTTAAGAAATTTGAGGCAGCAACTGAAAATGAAGCAATTTTAAAGGCGAAGGAAGAGTTGGGAGCATCCGCTGTAGTACTTAGTGTAAAGACGATGAAACAGCGTGGATTTATGCGCCTGTTTAAGAAGGATAAGGTGGAGATTACCGCAGCCTTAGAAGAGAAGGATTATGTTGCAGAAGTGAATGAGCGTAAGCCAACCGTGAATTCTTCTAAGGAGAAAGGAAATACCGGAGAGGAATCTTCAAAATCTGGCCCAAAAGCAAAAGAGACTTCGAAACAGTCCGGTGGTAAGGAAAACGTGAGGGATAGTTTAGGGAATTCCACTTCGTCTTCTAAGCATGTGAATATGGCTGCGGACGAACAGATCGATCCAAGTAAGATGTCGGATGAGGAATTTGAAAAGAAGATTGATACTTTATCCGAACTGTTAAAGAAGCAGTTGCAGTCCCAGAAGGAAGGCAGTACAAGAAATAATTCCGGCATTGTTCGTACCATTAACTCGGATTTAAAAAAGGAGCAGGAAGAGAAGGAAGCAAAGACGCTTACCAAGGAACAGGAGGAGCGTGCGAAAGCGGAAGCCAATAATTTAAAGGCTTTAAAATTAATTTATAATAAATTAATTGATAATGAAGTGGATGAAACCTATGCCAATGCCCTGGTGAATGAGATTGAGAGTTCCTTAAAGAAGGAATCCAATATTGATAGCATTCTTGCAGGGGTATATCAGAAGATTATTTTAAAGCTGGGAGAGCCAAGTACCATTGAACTATCCGAGCATCAGAAGATTATCTTCTTTGTTGGTCCAACGGGAGTTGGTAAGACAACCACTATTGCGAAATTAGCTTCCAAATTCAAATTAAATGAGCATAAGAAGGTGGCCTTTATTACATCGGACACCTATCGTATTGCAGCTGTGGAACAGTTAAATACCTATGCAGGAATTTTAGATGTTCCAATCCGTGTAGTCTATACGGAGGAAGAATTAAAGAAGGCCTTGGATGAATTCAAGGATTATGATCTGGTATTAGTGGATACCGCTGGTCGTTCCCATAAGAATGCGGAGCAGCGGGATGAAATTATTGAATTATATCGATCCGTATCCAATATGGATCGTCCTGTGGATACGGAAGCCTTCTTAGTACTTAGTGTGACCACCAAGTACCGAGATCTGGTGAGCATTACAAAGGCCTATGAAAAGCTTGGGGATTATAAATTGTTATTTACCAAATTAGATGAAACCAGTACTTTGGGTAATATCTATAATATCCGTCTCATGACGGGGGCAAGCCTTTCATATACTACGGCCGGACAGAATGTACCGGATGATATTGAAACCATTAATGTGCAGAAACTTGCAAAGCAGGTATTGGGAGGTAATGTATAGAATGGATCAGGCGGAAGGTTTAAGAAATATTGTGAAAAAGCAAAATCAACGTCCCGTTGGATCCGCTCGTATTATTGCTGTTACTAGTGGTAAGGGTGGCGTTGGAAAATCCAACACCTCCATTAATTTGGCTTTGCAGTTTTCACGTATGGGAAAGAAGGTCATTATTCTGGATGCAGATTTTGGCCTGGCAAATATTGAAGTAATGTTTGGGGTGATTCCAAGACATAATCTGTCAGACTTAATGAATAGCGATAAGAGTCTGAAGGATATTATTGTGGAAGGCCCGGAAGGGGTTGGTTTTATCTCCGGTGGTTCGGGAATCGCGAAGATGACCAATCTGGATAATGAGCAGGTGCGTCGTCTGGTATATAAGCTTTCGGAATTGGAGCAATATGCCGATATTATTATTGTGGACACCGGCGCGGGCATTGGTAATAACGTGTTGGAATTCGTATGTTCCTGTCCGGAAGTGATCCTTGTGACCACACCGGAGCCAACGTCCATTACGGATGCCTATGCCTTATTAAAGGCATTAAATCGCTATCCTGGGTTTGACAGAGAGGCGACTACCATTAATGTACTCTGTAACCGTGTCAATTCCGGTTCGGAGGGGATAAATCTTTTTGAGAAATTAAATATGGTTGTTGGAAAGTTTTTATCCATGGAATTACATTTTCTTGGTTGTATTCCTATGGATTATTCCATTACCAAAGCTGTAATGAAGCAGCAACCGGTAACCATGATGTATCCGAATTGTTCCTCCACGAAGGCCTATGCTTCCGTGGCAGCATCCTTAATCCATATGGACCAGGCAAATGCTGAACAAAAACCACAGGAAACACAAAATTCCATATCAAGATTCTTTACGAATCTTCTACGGAATCGGAAGACGGAGCATCATACGAACTAGTTATAGTTACTGAATTTTTAAGGGAGTGACAGTTCATGGAACGCGGAATACTCAATTTGGGCAACAAAATAGAGATGCAGGAAATTCTCACCACACTGAAGGACGATCCAGAACGCGAGAATCGGGTTTATACCAGTCAGTTGTTGGAATTTGACGAGACGGATGAAGATGTATTAAATATTGCCATGCCAATCTTTGAAGGGAAATTAATCGCTCTGGAGGTTGGTCGACGATTTTTATTATATTTTTATGCAGGAAAGGGTATGTATACTGCAGAATGCGTCATTGAGAATCGTTATAAGACCAAGAATATCTATGTTCTGGTGGTTCGTCTGCAGACTGCATTAAAGAGTTTCCAACGTCGTCAGTATTTTCGACTGGATCATACCATGGAAGTGCAATATAAGATCTTAAGCGAGGAGGATGATAAATTCCTTCGCTTGATGGATAAATTATCCGACGAGTTTTTGGAGCGGCCTTATGATGGAACGGGTGTAACCATCGATATTTCGGGTGGTGGTTTGAAATATGTATCCAAACATCAGCATGCCAAGGGGGATAAAATCTTATTCCATATCACATTGGATCTTGGAACCCTTGTAAAGACCGTGGATGCAGTTGCGAAAGTGATTGCTTCCATTCCAGCAAGAAATAAGGCGGATGTATATGAAAATCGTATTGAATTCTGTAAGATTCAAGATAGTGATCGGGAGACTATTATCAAATATATCTTCCAGACAGAACGCAATATGAGAAAGAAGAAATAATCCCTCCCAAGAATCTGGAGGAAGAATAAAAAGAGGGTATCAAATCCTGAAATGAGGTGGCAAGATGGGGAAGAAAATTTTAATTGTTGATGACTCTGCACTCATGAGAAGAGTATATTCTGATATAATCAAAACCAGAAGTGAATACGATGCTCCTGATATTGCAAAAGATGGTGCAGAAGGATACGAAAAGATTAAATCCTATCCCGGTGGATATGATGCAATCCTATTAGACATTAATATGCCAAAACTCAGTGGTCTTGAAGTCCTTAAAAAACTTCAGGATGAGAACTTCCAGCATACGACCATAGTGGTTAGTACAGTGGCCAAGGAGGGTGCGAAAGAAACCATTCAGGCACTGGAATATGGAGCGCTGGATTTCTTAAATAAGCCAGTGAATTATGGAGAAGTTAGTGGAGCGGACTTTAAGAGACATTTGCTTGAACTCTTAGACGTGGCGATGAATCAATATAACAAATCATCCAATGTCGTAGAAGCAAGAAGAAGTTTCACCGTACGTCCAAAGCCTTCTACCACAACATCATCAGCTGCAACATCAACAGCGGACCTTGAAGCACAGAAGAAGAAGGATCGGGATGCGATCCGTGCAAGATTCTTAGAAGCCGTTGCACAGACGGAGGCTAGGAGCCAAGGTGAGGGGAATGCACAGTCCTCTGGTTCCACATCTTCTATGCGACCAACAACCTCAAGCAGTTCGGGACGCGCTAGCGGAAAGAAACTTGTGGCTTTGGCTTGCTCCACCGGAGGACCAAAATCCTTACAGAGCGTTATTCCAAAGCTTCCGGCGAATTTGGATGCACCGATGGTACTTGTACAACATATGCCAAAGGGCTTTACCGCATCCTTAGCACAACGTCTGGATGAGATTAGTATGGTGAAGGTTTCAGAAGCTGTGGATGGAGAGTGTTTGGAGAAGGGACATGTATATATTGCTCCAGGCGGTATGCATATGCAGATTGTCAAAAGCGGGGGCGGAATATACAAAATTCACTTAAATGATGATCCACCAGTGGATGCATTAAAACCATGTGCCAATGTAATGTATGACTCATTAATGGACTCTGATTTTGATGAAATCACCTGTGTGGTTCTGACAGGAATGGGGGCGGATGGTACCAAGGGTATTGGTCATCTGTCACAGAGACGCAAGGTATATTGTATCGGTCAGGATGCTGCATCCTGCGTGGTATATGGTATGCCAAAGGCAATCGCAGATGCGGGACTTGTGAATGAAGTTGCTTCCTTAGAGTCCGTTGCAGATGCAATAACTAAACATGTGGGGGTGTCATAGGATGGACGTAAGCCAGTATTTAGAGATCTTTATTGATGAATCCAAAGAACATTTACAGACTCTTTCTGATGAATTGATGGTCTTAGAAAAAGAGCCTGAAAATGAAGACACAATTAATGAAATCTTCCGTGCCGCACATAGTATGAAGGGTATGGCAGGTACCATGGGTTATTCCAATATGCAGAATCTTACCCATGATATGGAAGATGTACTTTCCGCAATTCGTACGGGTAAGATGAAGGTTACCAGCGATTTGGTGGATGTTTTGTTCCAGTGTCTGGATGCTTTGGATAAGTATGTTACAAATATTCAGGAAACTTCAGCAGAAGGCGACGACAAGAACGAGGCGATCATTAAGAAACTGAATGATATCTTAAATAATGGTACTGGCGCTGCACCTGCCGAAGCTGCGCAGGGGGCAGAAAAAGCTGAAGAAGCTGCTGCTCCAGCCAATGAGGATGCACCTTATAAGAAACTTGTGTTGGCCGATCATGAAAAGAATGCGGTAAATGAAGCAATTAATAAGGGCTTAAAGGTATATGCCATTACCGTTTCTGTGGAAGCAAATTGTATCCTGAAAGCGGCCAGAGCTTTCCTGGTATTTAAGGGATTGGAAGGCTTGTGCGATATTGTAAAGAGTGAGCCAAGTGTTCAGGATATTGAAGACGAACGCTTTGATTTGGACTTCTCCATGGTAGTAATTACTGAGAAGTCATTTGATGAAATTATTGCAGTAATTAAGAATGTATCAGAAATCCGGGATGCTGTAGGAGAAGAGATTAAGACTCCTTATAGTGATGATGTCAAGGAGAAGGAAGATACTAAGACTGCAGTAAGTAAGAATGTGAAGGAAACTGCTCCGGCAGCGAAAACCACTGCTCCAGCAACTACGGACAAGGGTGGTGCTCATCCACAGGCAGCCAAGGCTAAGCCGGTTGGTCGTTCCGTTCGTGTGGATATTGAAAAGCTGGATGTATTAATGAATTTAGTATCCGAGCTGATTATTGCAAAGAATGGTTTAGTTGCTGCAAGCGATGATGCAACTGCTGCTTCCAGCTCTTCTTTCAATGAGCAGATTGAATACTTAGAGAGAGTAACTACGAATCTTCATGAATCCGTTATGAAGGTTCGAATGATGCCGATTGAAAGTGTTGTAAGTAAATTCCCTCGTATGATCCGTGATCTTTCCAAGAAGTTGGATAAGAAGATGGAGTTGATTATGACTGGTGAAGATACTGAATTGGATCGTACCGTTATTGACGAAATTGGTGATCCACTGATGCACATTCTTCGAAATTCTGCGGACCATGGTTTGGAAAGTGCGGAAATTCGTGCGGAGCGCGGTAAGCCAGAAGTTGGTACCATCACTTTGGATGCATATCAGGATGGTAACAATGTAGTCATCGAATGTGGTGATGATGGTAATGGTATTGATGTGGAAAAGGTTCGTCGTAAGGCTGTTGAGAAGGGTACTTTAACTCAGGAACAGGCAGATGCCTTAACGGAGAAGGAAGTAGTAGATCTTCTCTTTAGACCAAGTTTCTCCACTGCAGATAAGATTTCCGATGTATCCGGACGTGGTGTTGGTCTGGATGTTGTAAAATCCAAGATTGAAGCACTTGGTGGTGATGTAGAAGTTCGTACCGAATATGGTGTGGGTAGTAAGTTCATTATCCGACTTCCACTTACTCTTGCGATTATTCAGGCTTTGATGGTTCGTTTAGGAGATGAAAAGTATGCAATTGCTCTTGGTTCCATTCAGACCATTGAAGATATTCCTGTAACAGAAATTAAATATGTTCATTCCAAAGAAGTAATCCACCTTCGTGGCAATGTCATTCCTTTGGTTCGTTTAAGAACCATTCTTGATGTTCCAGTGGATCAGGATGCTCCAGAAGATGAGAATCTTACCATTGTTATTGTTAAGAAGGGTGATAAGCTTGCCGGTTTGGTTGTGGATAGCCTGATTGGACAGCAGGAAATCGTTATTAAGTCACTTGGTAAGCACATTAACATCAATAAGATGATTAGCGGCGCTACCATCCTGGGCGATGGCGAAGTTGCACTGATTATTGATGCCAACGCTTTGGTATAGGAGGGTCGGACAATGGAAGAGAATAAGTCTACACAGGTTGCGACAACGAATGAGGCTACGGGATTAAGTACGGATTCAGTTGTCCAGTATATTGTTGTTAAGATTGGCAGTGAACAGTATGGTATCAATATTAAATATGTTGATAATATCGTTCGTATGCAGAATATTACCAGAGTACCGAAGGCACAGACCTATTATCGTGGTGTAATTAATCTGCGTGGTGAGATTGTTCCTGTAATGAGTCTTCGGTTAAGACTTGGTTTGGAAGCGGATCAGTTTAGCAATAAGACTAGAATTATTATTGTAAAACTGGAGAATGCGACCATCGGTATCATCGTGGATGAGGTTCGTGAAGTAGTGAACTTAACCGAGGAAGATGTGGAACGTACCGGTTACGAACAGAATACGGATGTGAATAAAACTAATTATATTAGTGCTGTTGGTAAGAGCAATAATGAATTAATTTCTTTATTGGATGTATCTGCAGTAATTAATGAAAAAGTTGAAGGTTAATAATTAAGGAGGGAGATGTCAAGGATACTCCTTATGGCATCTCCCTCATTTACTATTGTGGGGATTTTCATTCGGAAGAAATCCGAATGGTTTTACAAACTCGATGGGATGGTGAATGCATGGGTGCAATTGATTTAAATGATATGAATCAGACATATTTTGATGTCTTGAGCGAAATTGGTAATATTGGCTCTGGCAATGCGACAACGGCATTAGCCCAGCTCTTAAATCGAAAGATTGATATGTCTGTTCCAAGAGTTGCATTGCTTGGATTTGATCATTTTACGGAGTTGATTGGTTCAGAAGAGGATTTGATGCTTGGAATTCTCTTTGGAATTGAAGGGGATATTGATGGAATGATGATGTTCCTTCTTCGTCCTGAAAGTGCACATGTTCTTGTGAATGCCTTAATGGGTACGGACAATCACGGACAAGAATTTACGGAGATGGAATTATCCGCTGTGAATGAAGTGGGTAATATTATTTCAGGAGCGTATTTGAATTCCTTAGCAACGCTTACGAATATGACCATTGTTCCAACACCACCAAGTTGTACGCTGGATATGGCGGGGGCTATTTTAAGTGTACCGGCGATTGAATTTGGTAAAATCGGGGATAAGATGTTAATGATTGAAACGCAGATGGGCCAAGGGGAGGCTATTAATGGCTACTTCTTATTGATTCCGAATTTGGAGTCATATGATAAGATTTTGTCAGCTTTGCACGTGATTTAGAGGTGGTTTGTTACTGCCAATAAAGATGGGGTACAATATATGTCAGAAGTGATTAAGGTCGGTATGGCCGATTTGAAAATTTGCAAAGCGCCCGACTCATTGACAACACTTGGACTTGGTTCCTGTGTTGGAGTTGCTTTATACGACTCCAGTACGAAAGTGTGTGGTCTTGTCCATGTTATGTTGCCATATAGCACTCAGATCCGTAATAATTCCAATATTGCGAAATTTGCGGATACGGGGATTGTGGAATGCTTACGTTTAATGGTTGCAGCAGGTGCCAATCGAAACCGAATTACGGCAAAGATTGCAGGTGGTGCAACAATGTTTACGTTATCCTCCAATAATGATACCATGCGTGTTGGAGAACGTAATGCCGCAGCTTGTAAAGAAGTTCTAAAAAAGGAAAATATTCGTTTGCTTGCGGAAGATACAGGTCTTAATTATGGTCGTACGGTTGTATTGGATGGCAATACCGGTAATTATCTTATTAAGGCCGTGGGCAAACCGGATAAAGTGATTTAATATGATAGCGAATATACCTACAATATTATCATTAATTGCCGGATTTATTGTCTGTGTTGTAACTTTTATCTATGGTTATAATGATATTAGTTGGATGTTTATTCTGATTCTTGCCATGCTGGTATTTTTCATTATTGGAAAATTACTGGTGAAATTATTCGATAAAGTTCTGGCAGAACCAGAACTTCCGGCAGATTTTATGGAAGGTGGAGAATTCCCTTCCATGGAGGATGGTTCCGTTGGAACGATGGATTCCTTCAATTCTATGGATTTTTCTGAGAATAAGAATTCAGAAGATCCTTTTGCAGCCTTTCAAAATAAGAATGGGGAATAGGCTTCTATAGGATCATACATTTGCTTAAGGGGTAAGGTACAATGGATGAGGCTTCAAAATTGAAACTTTGGGACGAGTATAGTAAGACCACAAGTCCTTCCAAGAAAAGCGAGATTCGGGAAAAATTAATATTAGCCTATGCACCATTGGTGAAATTAGTTGCAGGTAGACTCTATATTTATCTGGGCTACAATGTGGAATTTGATGATTTGGTTGGATATGGAATTTTTGGTCTCATTGATGCCATTGATAAATTTGATCCAACGAAAGCAGTAAAATTTGAAACGTATGCCAGTCTTCGAATTCGTGGAGAGATTCTAGATAAGATTCGTTCCATGGATTGGATTCCTCGTTCCATTCGCCAAAAGCAGAAGAAGATTGAAGCGGCCATGGCTGAGATTGAGCATGAGACTGGTCGTTCTGCTACGGATGAAGAGATTGCTGCGAAACTTGGAATCAGTGAAGATGATCTTTTAGATTGGCAGGGAGAGGCGAAAGTCTCCAATATTATGTCCTTGGATGAATTCACGGAAAGTGGTTGCGATGTGAGAATGGATGCGAGACGCAATTCTCATTTTGAACAGCCGGAAACCGCAGCAGAAAAGGATGATTTGAAAAAGCAAATCGCAGCTGCGATTGATGAATTAACCGAGAAAGAGCGCATGGTTGTTACGCTCTATTATTATGAGGAAATGACCTTGCGAGAAATCAGTGAAGTCATGGAAGTTACCGAATCCAGGGTTTCACAGTTACATACCAAGGCATTACGGAAATTACAGGAGAAACTGGGAGATTATGCATCCATGCTCTTTTCCTAAATAAACTAGGAGGCTATACTTATGAATGGATACTTTCAATTTGAGAATAAGGAAGACGGACTTTATATCCATATCCATAAGGCCAGTGATGGTGGTCGGGATTTTACCGTAGAAGATTTAATGCATTATTTAGATAAGACCAAGATCAATGATTGTGACTTAGTTTCGGTGAAAAAAGCAATGATGCAACCGGAAGACAGTTCTTTACGGGTGGGTGAAAAGTGCCTTCCTAGCAATGAGTTCGGTGATTATCGGATTGCTTCGAATCTATTGCGTGCGGATGCAGTATTCTATCCTGGATTTGTGGGAGCTAGCCAACTTTCTGAGAATGAAATTGTGGGGGATCTGAATAATTTAAAGATTGTCCATGGGATTGATACCAAGGAGATTAACAAGTTCCTTGCAGAGCGTAATTATTTTGTTCCATATGTGGTAAGCGTTGGCGAAGCCGCTGTGGATGGAAAAGATGGTAAGATTATCTATCAGTTTGAAGCGGATCGTAAGCCGGTCCCTAAGATTAATGAGGATGGTAGTGTGGATTTCCATGAACTTGACTCCTTAAATCATGTGAAGGCCGGGGATGTGGTTGCGCAAATGATTCCGGAAGTTCCAGGTACGGACGGAAAGGATATCTTTGGAAGAATATTGACTCCAAAACGTGAACGAAAGGCTGTATTTAAATATGGCAGAAATATGCATATTTCCGAGGATGGATTGTCCTTAATTACGGATGTTAGTGGCCATGTTACCATGGAAGGTGGTAAGGTTTTCGTAACGGATGTTTATGAAATTCCTAATGTTGGACCACAGACCGGAGATATTCATTATGAAGGAAATGTATTAGTAACGGGTAATGTTCAGGCTGGATTTAAAGTGGAAGCTTCTGGTAATGTGGAAGTACGAGGCATTGTGGAAGGTGCTGTGATTGATGCTGGCGGAGATGTTACCTTGGGTCGCGGTGTACAGGGCATGGGAAAAGCTGTGATTCATTGCGGTGGTAATTTAGTTGCGAAATTTATTGAAAGTGCAGAATCTATTACAGTGAATGGAAATCTGGACACGGATAGTATTCTTCATAGTAAAGTAGAAGCCAGGGGCATGGTTAATGTTCTTGGTAAGAATGGTTTAATTGTTGGTGGTGATGTTCGTTCGGCATCCATTATTACTGCGAAATTTATTGGTAATGAAATGGGTACCCAGACCACTGTTGGTGTTGGTGTGGCTCCTGCTGAAAAGCGTCAGGCAGAAGTGTTAAAGAAGGAAATTGTTGGAATTAACGAGAATAAGACCAAGATGAATCAGATTATTACTGCTCTTCGGAAGAAACAGGAAGTGGATGGAAGTCTTCCACCGGATAAGGCGGAGATGTTACAGAAGTCCTTACGTAATATGCTTGCCTTAGAGCAGGAGATGATCGAAAAGCGGAAAGAATATAGCGAATTGTGCGATAAGATCAGTGAAGACTCCAATGCAAGAATTCGGGTTGAAAAAACTGCTTATCAGGGAGTACAATTGATTTTTGGCGAGACCAGATTATTCATCAAGGCTAAATATGATTATTGTCAGTTCGTGAAGGATGGCGCCGATATTAAGAGTATTCCGATGTAAACGGGACAAGGAAGGAATGTGATTGTATGGCAATGTCACCAATTGATATTCGAATGACTAGTGCGATTCATGATGTTGCACAGATGCGACAGAATGAATTATCCAATCCTGCAACCCAACAGCATAATATCGCTCAGATGATGGAAAAACAGGGAGAAGTGAACGCACAAAGTGTGGTTCGAAAGGAAAATGCAACCAACCCTAATACCAAGCATGATGCGAAAGAAAAGGGAAAGAATGAATACTTTCGTCGGGATGAGGATTCCAAGGACGAGAAAGAGAATGAAGGAGTTGTGGTGAAAAAGTCCCATGGATTTGATGTGACCATATAACCACGAACGGGGGAGTAAAAATGTCGATGTTAGAAATTATACTATTAGCCATTGGAGTGGTATGCTTTATTGCCAGCTATGCACTTACCAGTGATGATGTGGATCCAGTGGCCAAAAGTGGGAAAGGAAAGCCTGTTAACGTAGATTTAACTGCGGCACAGAAGGAAGAAATTCGTTCCAAGGTGCAGGCCATTATTAATGAGGAGATGGGAGGAATGGAAGATTCCACCGAGATGTCCTTAAGTAAGATTTCCAATACCAAGATCTTAGAAATGAATGATTATGTACAGGGCGTGATGAATGAAATTAACAAGAATCATCAGGAAACTGTATTTATGTATGATATGCTCAATGACAAGAGCGAACAGTTAAAGGGAATGCTGTATGAAATCGACCAGGCTCGAAATGAAATTGCTCTGACCCATGGAATGATTGCAGAAAACAGTGAAGCCTTACAGCAGTTAATTAAGGATAGCAAGAAGTCCGTAAGAGATATGGATATTGCCATTAAGGCTGCATATAAGACCAAGGTGAATGTTCTTTCCCAGGCGGAGGAAGTAGCACAAAAAGCTCCAGATAATTTAATTACTCCACAATTTGCAGATAATAGCGCTCCAATGATGGAAGAAACATATCCGGAAGAAGAGCCGGAAGAGAATAACCCATATGCAATAGCTGCCAATGATACTGCGCAGATTAATTTTAATGAACAGATTTTAACCATGCATGAAGCTGGTAAGAGTAATCTTGAAATTGCCAAAACCTTAGATATTGGAATGGGTGAGGTAAAATTAGTATTAGATCTGTTTAAAAATGGAAAGATGGGATATTAAGATGCGTCTAAAATCATATTTACGTGGCTTGGGACTTGGAATTGTAGTCACTACATTAATTTTATTACTGGCTTTTAAAGCTAGAAATCATGAGATGACGGATGAGGAAATTATTTCCAAGGGCAAGGAATTGGGATTAGTAGAAACCAGTCTTTTTGCAGAAGGAAGTAC
>JAILGS010000093.1 GCA_024696615.1 Lachnospiraceae bacterium | reverse complement strand
CTAGAAATCCAGATGAGTCATTAGAAAGATTGGAGTTAGAGGAATGTCAAAGTTAGAGGAAGAAATTAAGAAGAGGAGAACATTTGCAATTATCTCCCACCCGGATGCTGGTAAGACCACATTAACGGAAAAATTTCTGTTATATGGTGGAGCGATTAATTTAGCAGGTTCCGTAAAGGGTAAGAAGACCGCTCGTCATGCAGTTTCTGACTGGATGGAAATCGAGAAGCAGCGTGGTATCTCCGTAACTTCTTCCGTGTTACAGTTTAATTATGACGGACGATGCATCAATATCCTGGATACCCCGGGACATGAGGACTTCTCCGAGGATACCTATCGTACCTTGATGGCTGCGGATTCTGCCGTGATGGTGATCGATGGTAGTAAGGGTGTGGAGAAGCAGACCATTAAGCTCTTTAAGGTCTGCGTGATGCGCCATATTCCGATCTTTACCTTTATCAATAAGATGGACCGTGAAGCCAATGATCCATTTGATCTGGTGGACGAAATCGAGAAGGTGCTTGGAATCGCTACTTGTCCAATTAACTGGCCAATCGGCTCCGGTAAGGAATTTAAGGGTACGTATGATCGTCAGACCCGCGTGGTTTCTAAGTTTACTGCGAATCAAAACGGTCAGAAGCAGGTAGCAGAAGAGGATGTGTCCATTGATGATCCACATTTAAAGGATGTGATCGGGGAATCCTTCTATGATAAACTCATGGAGGATGTGGAATTATTGGACGGTGCTAGTGCTGATTTCGACCAGGCCAAGGTGGATGCGGGTGAATTATCCCCAGTATTCTTTGGTTCTGCTTTAACGAACTTTGGTGTGGAGACGTTTTTGTCCCACTTCTTAGCCATGACCAGTTCCCCACTGCCTCGTAATTCTACGGAGGGCGTGATTGACCCATTTACCAATGATTTTTCAGCCTTTGTCTTTAAGATTCAGGCCAATATGAATAAAGCCCACAGAGACCGTATCGCTTTCATGCGCATTTGCTCCGGAAAGTACGAAGCGGGCATGGAAGTATTCCATGTGCAGGGCAATAAGAAGATTAAGCTTTCCCAGCCTCAGCAAATGATGGCGGAGGAGCGTCACATTGTGGATGAAGCATATGCGGGAGATATTATCGGTGTATTTGATCCGGGAATTTTCTCCATCGGTGATACCATTGAAGTAAGCAAGAAACCATTTGCATATGAAGGTATTCCTACATTTGCACCGGAACATTTTGCAAGAGTTCGTCAGGTGGATACCATGAAGCGAAAGCAGTTCGTTAAGGGTATTAGCCAGATTGCTCAAGAAGGTGCGATTCAGATCTTCCAGGAATTTAATTCCGGTATGGAAGAGATTATTGTGGGTGTTGTTGGTACCCTGCAGTTTGATGTATTAAAATTCCGTCTCGAAAGTGAGTATGGCGTGGAGATTCGCTTAGAGCCATTGCCATATGAGCATATTCGTTGGATCAGCAATAAGGCGGATGTGGATGTGAATCGTATCGTAGGAACCTCCGATATGAAGAAGATTATGGATTTAAAGGGCAATCCACTGCTGTTATTTGTCAATGCATGGAGCGTTGGCATGGTGGAAGAGCGAAATCCGGACTTACAGCTTGCAGAATTTAGTAGGGATTAGCTCCTTGCAAGAAACGTAATCCGCTTAGCATGGATTAAAATCGCGAATTGTGGTAAGGGCAGGAAGAACATGCCCGTCGTAATCAAAAAGTGCCTGGTTGGCCCATTCGTTGCCACCGGGCCCTTTTTCTTTGGTATAGGCCAGGGCTTCGTCGTTGGCCCAGCCACAGCCAGGAACGGGAATCCATGCAGGTTCCCAATAAAAGAATCCAAGTCCCCGGAGTGTATTGTTCCCATCCTTTAGAGATGCAATATGCCCCATCAAATCTTTCATAAATGCACACTGTCCCTCCTTGGTCATAGGGTATTCGAGACCTTCTACCAGATGGGGCTTGGTGGCATATCCCTTCCGCTTGGATGGGGATAGCTGTTCATAAGATGCATAATCCTCCATGGTAAATCCCATGGATACCTCATCAATCACAATATCTTTGTGATACCGCTTTAGGCAGTCCGCCATATTAAAGACTAAATCCTTCATGGCACCATGCCAGAAGGGATAATAACTCATTCCCAGAATATCAAAATCCTCCGTGGCATAGGTCTGATAATGATCGAACCAGTCCACATACATGGCATTGTTGCCACCATTGTCTAGATGAATCATCACTTGGATGGAAGGATCCACTTCGCGTACTGCACGAATCCCGGAAGATACCAGGCGGGCAATCCGTTCATATTGCTTCTCACCTGCAACGGGATCCGCTGCCATCTCTTCGGGCCAAGGCTTTTTTCCAAGAGGCCATAGAAGCCCATTGGTAATTTCATTGCCAATCTGGACCATGGTTGGCATGGCCCCTTCCTTCTGAAAGGTTAGGAGGGTTTCCTTCGTGTAATTATAAACCGCTTGGAGGAGTTCTTCTTCCGAATAATCGGTCCAGGCTTTTGGTGGAATCTGCTTTCCAGGGTCCGCCCAGAAATCGCTATAATGAAAATTCAATAAAAATCCCCATCCCTTTTTCAGGGCGCGACGTGCTAAGGAAAGGTCCGTAGCAAGGTCGTTGGTTCCGGCACCATAGGGGCGTCGGTTGGAATCATAGGGATCATTCCATAATTTTAAACGAAGATAGTTAATGCCATATCGGGAGAGAATCGTAAAGACGTCTTCTGAAGGTACCGTTTTAGGGTCGATATTCGGTACGGAAGGATTGGATTTAAGTCTCGTAGATTCGTTGAAAGATGAGTCAAAGTACTTGGCACCAAGGCCTTCTTCTTCATAGAGGGAGGAAAGATCCACTCCCTTAATCCACTGTGTTGTCATAGAAAACCTCCCTTTCCACCACCCAATTAATTGGACTGGGTGGAATTGCTAAGAATAATATTATATCCAAACAGGCGCTTATACTGATAATCCCGCCCTTCGATGGCATCAATGAGCGTACGGCAAGCCGCCTCAGCCATCTCCTGAATATTAAAATGAATGGAAGTGACAGGAAGAATCGTAGCAGTATCATTCTCCTGCATTACATTGTCATAAAAGGACGCCACGCGGATATCCTGTGGAATCCCCACCTGTTCCCGATGCAGCTTATTCAGTACGTATCGACAAATATAATCATCCATACAGACGATGCACTGGGTGTCACTTTCAAGCATCTCATCCACCGCCCGTTCGATGGAGGACATATTATTGCAGTCTAAGAAAATCTCCTTGTAATTGGGCTCCATCTGCAATGCCTCATATCCCGCAACAAATCCATCATAACGAAGCCTGGTAACCACATGGGATTTATCCGATCCAATCAGTCCTAAGCGGGTAATTCCCTTAAGTAACAGAAGGGAAGTCAGTTCCTTGCAGGCATTAAAATGGTCATTATCCACCTGAATTACATCCGGTTCCGTGGTGGTGCCAATAGTAACAAATGGAATTCGCTTACTCTTTAGATAGCGAATGCATGGATCCTGCTGTGTGGTGCGGGCCAGAATAATGCCGTCCACTTTATGATTGTTCACCAGGCGCTCGAGATGGGACAGATCCTCCCCGTCCGTGGAAGAAATAATGACATCATAATCAAAGGCCGAAGCCGTCTCCGTAATGCTGAACATGCACTTTTGAAAGAAAGGCATATCCATTAAGGACATGGCACCCGGCACCACAAATCCAATATTATAGGTCTTGGATTCCGCAAGGCTTTTAGCCACTGCGCTTGGCTTATATTCATGTTGTTCGATGTAGGAAAGTACCTTTTCCCTGGTTTCATTGCCGATTCGTCCCTTGCCGGAAATCGCTCGCGATACCGTGGTTTTAGAAACCCCCAGGGCCTGTGCAACATCATTGATCGTGATTTTTGAATTCATGAAAGCTCCCCTTTTTCATAAAAACAGACATAAAATGCGCAAATGCTTGCGCAACTTTTACCCACATATTAAGTCCCAAGGAATCCTTTTGTCAAGATATATTTTTGCAAATGTTATGTAAAATTATAAGGGTTTCACATGTTCATATGAAATCCACGAAGTGGAATCTTGCGCAAACCCGCTTGTTCACACATTTGTACGGTGCAACTAGTAAAAATGCACAAATTTCGTCTAAAATCATTATTTAATTTGTTGGTTGACTACAAAAAAAGAAAAATGTAGACTTGCAAATATAGAGCAACCGATTGCGCAAATCTGTTTCACTTTAAAAATAATGGAAAGAGGATACAAGTTATGGATCAATTTGTAGTCAATATTATCCATCGGCCGGAAATGGTCCCGGAGTATGCCGAGAAGGTGACGGGGCAGGGAAAGGCGGAGGATCTTGGACGCAGCGCTCTTTTAACGGAATCATTGGATATCTTTAAGACGCAGCAGTCCATTGCGCATAAGAATGGGCTAAAGACCACGATTCAGATGACCTATGCCTCCTTGTTTAACGAGGAAGCGATTGCTCTGGCGAAGGCAGATCACGAAACCTACGGGGATGAGATTGGATTAACCCTGCTTGGCCTTCCTTGTAAGGAATTTCGAGAAAAATATAAGACCAAGGATTTCTGTATCTGGATGTTCTCCATGGAAGATAAGAAATCCATTGTGGATGATGTGTTTGGAAAGTTTTATGAGATTTTCGGGTTTTATCCGGAATCCACGGGCTCCTATTACATGGATGCGGACTTAATTAATTACATTAAGAGTGCCTATCCTTCCGTAAAATGTGCGGTTGCCACCTGTTGGGAAGAGGGCCCGAAGGCATATCATACCTGTAATAATTCCTGGTACACGTTGATGGATGGCGGCCCTTGGGCTCCCTGGATTCCTTCGAAACAAAATACTCATGCACCTGCGGCTGATGAAGAGGAGGACTCCGGAATTGTTGCAATCCCACATCTAAGCAGAGATCTTCTTGCATGTTATGACGGCAATGGATCGAATTTTGGAACGCATCCACAGAATGTGCTTCGAGGAATGATTTATGACAGTAAGACCTGGGAATTTCCATATTTCTACAATTTGGTGGATCAGTATCGTTCCCTGAAAAAGTACAACCGAGGTTATGCCTACAACATGATGTTCGTGGGACCGGGATGGATGAATAAGATGGGGCGTTGGGAAGCTCCTTATGAATTGTTAGTAAAATCCTACGAAGATGGATGTGCATATTATGGCAAGTTAAAGAAGGAAGGGAAATTACTGGATTTAACGATGTCGGAATTTGCGGATTATTATCGCAAGAAGAAGACTTATACGGAGCCGGAATGTGCTTTATGGAAGGATATTCTCTATGGTTCGGAGAAGGAATTGTTCTGGTATTGTGATCCCTTCATGAGAGCCTGTGTCAATATGGATCAGGGTGGTGCCATTGTGGATCTTCGTCCCTATGCTGCCAAACTGGAATGGCCGGTGGGCATTGGGACCAAACATGTGCAGGATGCTTCCTATCCATTCTTAATTCAGGAAAAATACCGCGCTGGATATTTTACCCACTATGCGGGGGAAGGAACGGTGCGAAGTGCCAAGATTTGTTATGAAGGAGAGGAAGTGGATCTTTGTCTTTGCCGTACCAAGGCACATTTTTCCGAAAGAACGGAAGGAAATAATACGGAGCGTATGCTAACCTTAGATCCGGTGGAGATCCTATTCCATGATTTAAAGGTTACGTTGGAGACCCAGATTATTTTCAAAGAAGGATCTTCTTCGATCCAGATGAAACGCCGGATTCTTTCCATGTCCAAGGAGGATGCCAAGGTTACCATCAATGAATATATGGTGGGATGTTATGGAACCACGGAATATCCAGAGGATATGACGGGAATTACCCTTTCCCTTGAGGATGAGGCGGGAAGTGTATTAGAGTCCATGGATTACGCATATCAGTGTCGGGAAGCGAATCATGCCGGGGCCCATAGAGCCAGTGTAACGATTCCAGCCATTGATACCAGAGTATCCATGCAGGCCAAGGCTTCTTCCGGAAAGACCTGTGGATATGTGAAAGAGGGATATGCATTTTCCCCAATGTATACCTTGGGTTATACCGCAGAACTTGCAGCAAAGGAGGAGATGGTGACATGGCTCAATCTGGAAAAGGCCCATTGAATTATCGCTGCCCATCCTGTTTTATGAGGGATCTGGACATTGATATGTTCTATGATCAGGAAAAGAAGGAATATTACTGTATCCGTTGCCAATATACAGGAACGGAGGAGGATGTTCTTGCGAAGAATGAGATGGTTCGTTTTCGGTATCGGAAGATGCTAGAGCGAATTCATTTTGAAGATTGATTACTTGCACGCGGGAAGCGTGTTGTAATGCATAGAAGGTATAGGAAAACAATACAAAGGAGAGTAAATGTATGAGAAAATTCAACAAGTTCGTAGCAATCGCTACAACCGCAGCAATGACCCTTGGTCTTGCAGCATGCGGTGGCTCTGGTGCAGAGCAGACCACAACAGCAGCAAGTAATGCAGCTGGAACAACAGCCGCTGCACCTGCTGAAAAACAGAATGTTTCCTTAACATTATGGGGTGCAGAAGAAGATCAGGCCATGCTTGGAGAGATGGTAGAAAGTTTTAAGACTAAGTATGCAGATTACGCCAACTTTGATATTCAGATTGGTGTGGAGTCCGAATCCACTGCCAAGGATACGGTTCTTACGGATATTGAAGCGGCAGCGGATGTATACGCATTTGCTTCTGATCAGATCAATGATTTAGTGAATGCAGGCGCTTTATTAAATCTGGAAGAGATGGATCCTGCATTAAATGCATATGCTGGAAAGAGTCTTGCGGATGTGAAGGCAGCCAATGTGGAAGGTTCTGTGGATGCAGCAACGGTGGATGGCAAATTATATGCTTATCCAATGTCTGCGGATAATGGATATTTCTTATATTATGATGCGGATGTGATTTCTGCAGAGGATGCCAAGTCCTGGGATACCCTTCTTGCGGCAGCAGATCAGGCCGGCTTAAAGGTTGGTATGACCTTGGCTTCAGGTTGGTATAATGCGTCCTTCTTCTATGGTGCAGGATTTACCACAGGATTAAATGCAGATGGTACCACTGCCATTGATTGGAATAAAACCGCGGATTATAGCGGTGTGCAGGTCGTTCAGGCCATGCTTGATATCGCTGGTAATTCAGCATTCCTTGCCATTCCGGATGGTTCCATCTCCGGTGAAATCGCTTCCGGTTCTTTAGCAGCAGTTGTTTCTGGTACTTGGGATGCTACTGCAGCACAGACTGCATTTGGTGAGGGTTATGCAGCAACCAAGCTTCCTACCTATACCATTGATGGAAAGCAGGTACAGCAGGGCTCTGTTGCAGGATTTAAGTTGGTTGGTGTGAATGCATATTCTGCCAATGCCGGATGGGCAGCACTTCTTGCAGAATGGATTACCAACGAAGAGAATCAGGCGATTCGTTTTGCTAAACGTGAAATCGGACCTTCTAACTTAGTGGTTAGTGCTTCTCCTGAAGTATCTGCCAATAAGGCAATTGCAGCCTTAGCAGAGCAGTCTTCCTATGGTGTAGTACAGACTGTGGGTGGAAAGTTCTGGGATCCAACCGCTACCTTCGGTGCATTAATTGGTAATGGCGAATTAAAACGTGACGATGAGGCAGCAATTCAGTCCGCATTGGATGAGATGGTAGCCGGTGTTACTGCGAAAGTTGAATAGGAATGCCAACATAGCATGGGGAATGCTGTGGGCAATGTATTTTGACTTATATGATTTCTTGCAGGAAGGCCTGGAAAACGGTCTTTCTGCAGGATTTCCTATGAGCCAAAGTTATTTTAGGATTAGGATCATGAAACGGAGAAAAGCATATGGGAAAAATACAACGAAAGCAGAAACAACCGGGAATATGGAAATCCCTGGGAAGATATGTTAGGGATCTTTGGGATGCAGTGGTACATGGGGATCTGTGGGTGAAGGCCTCATTAGTCATCTGTGGCGCAGGTTATGTGGGAAGAAAGCAGTATGTGAAAGGACTTCTGGTAACGGGACTGGAAGTTTTGGTTCTTCTTTATACCTTTCTTTTTGCCCCTGCCTATGTAAGCAAATTTAGTACCTTGGGAACGGTGAAACAGGAGGCCATATTTAATATTGTAACCATGAAGAACGAATTCAATGATTACGATAATTCTTTCTTAATCCTTCTGTTGTCCTTAGTGAGTTTTGTCATATGGTTCTCTTTCCTTCTTTTTTATCTATACAATGTGAAGGCCGTGTACCGTTTACAGTTAAAGAAGGAACGGGGAGAACATATTAATTCTTTGAAGGAAGATTGGAAATCCTTATTTAATGAGAATTTTCATATTACTTTATTATTCCTTCCGATTCTTGGCATTGTAATCTTTACCATTGTGCCATTACTAGTGATGATCCTGGTAGCATTTACCAATTATGATCAGCAACATATGCCACCGACGAATCTCTTTACCTGGGTGGGACTTGCGAATTTTAAAGCCCTCTTTACTTCGGGGGGATTGACCATATCCTTTGGTTATGCATTTACCAAGATTCTCGTATGGACTTTGGTATGGGCACTATTTGCCACCATAACCACATATCTTGGCGGAATTTTATTATCGATTCTAATTAATAGTAAATATACCAGAAAGCCAAAATTATGGAGACTTCTGTTTATCATTACCATTGCTGTACCACAGTTTGTTTCCCTCCTTTTGGTTCGTAGCTTTTTTGCGAATAACGGAATTGCCAATACCTTCTGTGCCAATATTGGATTAACAGAACTGCTTCGTACCTGGGGACTGATCCGAACCAGTTATATCCCATTCCTCTCCGCTCCCGGGTGGGCCCATGTGATGATCATTCTCATTAATATCTGGATTGGTGTTCCCTATCAGATGTTAATTGCTACGGGTGTGTTAATGAATATTCCGGGAGAACAGTTGGAGTCGGCGCAGATTGATGGAGCGAATCGTAGACAGATTTTCTGGCATATTACCATGCCATATATGCTTTTTGTTACTGGCCCAACATTGATAACGGATTTTGTGAAGAATATTAATAATTTTAATGTGATCTACCTATTGACAGGAGCCTATGTGACCACGGATCAGGCCATGGCTAATTCCCAGGGAAAAGAGACGGATCTTTTGGTAACCTGGTTATTTACCCTGACCCAGGATTATTACAATTACAAGATGGCCTCCACCATTGGTATTGTGGTGTTCATCCTCTGTGCGGTATTTACATTACTCGCTTTTAATCGACTGATTAAAGGGGATAGAGAGGAGATGTTCCAATGATGAAGCAGATGAGTCAATCCAATCAGAATCATAAGAATACGCAGCAAATGAATCAGCAAGCCTCCGTGAAGGAGCATACGAATCAGCAAGCCTCCGTGAAGGAGCAAATGAGTATGAAAAAGAAGATTCATGTCATCCTTCATAATCTTCTTTTGGCGGCCCTTGCAGCATTTTGGCTGATTCCCATCGTGTGGCTTGTGGTAACTTCCTTTAGTGCCTATACGGGAATGAATACCTCCACCTTCTTTCCAAAGGAATGGAGTATCGCCAATTATAAGAATCTTCTCTATTCTTCGGATACAGTGGCGCAGTTTCCCAACTGGTTTAAGAATACCTTTATGATTGCCATTATTGTGTGCATCATCTCGAGCTGTTTTGTATTAATGGTTGCCTATGCAACTTCCTGCATGCGGTTTCGTATGCGAAAGCCATTAATGAATATGGCGGTGATCTTAAATCTGTTCCCAGGCATGCTTTCCATGATTGCGGTGTATTTTATCTTAAAGACCTTAAATCTTACGAATAATCATCTGGGTCTGATTTTAGTATATTCTGCTTCTTCCGGTCTTGGCTATTTAATTGCCAAGGGATTTTTAGATACGGTTCCCGTATCTTTGCGAGAGGCAGCATATTTAGATGGAGCGACGGAACATCAGATCTTCTGGAAGGTGGTTATGCCCATGAGTCGGCCAATCATCGTCTATACCATTATCAGTTCCTTTATGGCTCCATGGATGGATTTTGTCTTTGCCAAAATCGTATTAAATTCCGGGGTTTCTTCTCAATGGACAGTGGCCATCGGTCTTTATAACATGTTGGACAAGAGCTTGATTAATACCTATTTCACCCAGTTTTGTGCAGGTGGTGTGCTAGTATCGATTCCGATTTCCATATTATTCTACATCATGCAGAAATTTTATGTGGAAGGTATCACTGGTGGTGCAGTGAAGGGATAATTCGATTTTGTAGTGGATAGTTTTTTCATATTTCTCATATTTTTTTCTTAAGGGGCAGTGGTTCATTGGTTTGGGCGCTGCCCTTCCTTACAACTAGAACATGGAGGAAGAAGTGGATGGAAGGTCTTCTATATGGTGCAGCTTATTATGATGAATACATGCCCTATGAACGAATGGAGGAGGATCTGCGCCTGATGAAGGCTGCAGGGATGAATACGATCCGAATCGCGGAGTCCACCTGGAGTACTTGGGAACCAAGGGAGGGAGAATTTGATTTTTCCAAGTTACATCATATGTTACGTGAGGCGAAGAAGGCGGGGATTCGTGTGATTGTGGGAACTCCCACCTATGCGATTCCACCTTGGATGGTACGCGTGGTTCCCGATATCTTAGCGGATACCCACACTGGACGGTGCCTTTATGGGCATCGACAGAATATGGATCTTCTGCATCCCAAATATCGTTACTACTGTGAGCGAATGATTCGTAAGCTTTTGGAAGTTACCTCCACCTATGACAATGTCATCGGATATCAGCTAGACAACGAGACCAAGCCATATGATACCTGTTCTTCTTACGCACAGGAAGCATTTGTGCAGTATCTGAAAGAAAAATTCGAAAGTCTTGAGGAAGTCAATCAGGAGTTTGGGCTTTCCTACTGGTCCAATGAGGTGTGGGACTGGAAGGATTTTCCGGATGTCCGGGGAAGTATTAATGGCTCACTTTCTGCGGAATATAAGAGGTTTTTGCGGAAGGTGGTGACGGATTTTCACGCTTGGCAGCGAAGTATTGTGGAGGAATACCGGAGGGAGAATCAGTTTATTACCCATAATTTTGATTACGAATGGCGTAATTATTCCCATGGAATGCAGCCGGAAGTGGATCAGTACGAAGATGGAAAGAATTTTACGGTGATTGGGGCGGACCTTTACCATCCTTCGGAGGATGAACTGACGGGGGCGGAGATTGCATTTGGCGGGAGTCTTATGTATTCCTTAAAGCGGGAAAATTATTTGATCTTAGAAACCCAGGCCCAGGGGCAGTTTGGCTGGACTCCGTATCCGGGGCAGCTTCTGCTTTGCGCCTACAGTCATCTGGCGCAGGGGGCGAATAGTGTGATGTATTGGCATTGGCATTCCATTCATAATGCTATGGAAAGTTACTGGAAGGGAGTGCTAAGTCATGATCTGACACCGGGGCGCATCTATGAAGAGGCGGCATGTCTGGGAAAGGAACTGGCACGGATTGGGGAGTCCTTAGTGAATTTAAAAAAATCCTATGGGGTGGCGATTTTAGTTTCCCATGAATCCTTGGTGGGGTTGGATGAATTTCCATTAGATGCCATGGAGGAGGAGCATCCTCTGAATTATAATGACATTCTTCGGTGGATTTATGATGGCTTCTATGATCTGAATGTGGAATGCACCTTTGTGGATGCGACCTTGGAGAAGGGGGAGGATTTATCCGATTATGCGCTTGTGGTGATCCCGGCGCTTTATTCCGTAACCGAGGAGATGATTGGAAAACTTCGGAAATATGTGGAAGGGGGAGGGCATCTTTTTAGCACCTTCCGCTCCTTTATGGCGGATGATTGTCTGAAGATTTTCCATGATCCGCTTCCCCATGGAATGACGGATGTGTTTGGGCTTACCTATGATGAATTTACCAAGCCTTCCAAGGAAGGAATTCCTAAGGTGTCTCATTATCTGGAATTATTGCGGGCAACTACGGGGAGTACGATTGCTTCCTATGAGCATCCCTTCTGGAAGGACTATGCCATGGTGGTGGAAAATCATTATGGAATGGGAGAAACTACCTATCTTGGAGCCTATGTGGAAGAGGAAGTACTTCACAATCTTTTACGCAGGGTGTGCGAACAAGCAGGAATTTCTTTGCCAAAACTAAAGCCACAGGTGAA